>JAUVBS010000185.1 GCA_030591105.1 bacterium
ATCCTGGAGCCTCTCGCGCGGCCAAGCAAGCCGGCGCCGGTCGAGGAGCCGACGGCCGCAGCGGCTGAAGAAGAGATCGCCGACGCTGACAGCGCTGCCGACAGCGCCGACGACAGTGCCGCCGATAGCGCCGCTGACAGCGCTGCCGACAGTGCCGACGACAGTGTTGCCGACAGCGCCGCCGAGCCGGACGACGCAGTAGCGGACGATGCCCAAGAGGGCGATAGCAAGGCGAAGGGTAGCTAGTGCCCTTGAGCCGGGGGCGGCTAAATTTTCTTACCGGTTCCCGTGCCGTGATGCGGGAGCCGGTTTTTTCCGTTGTACTCGATCGCAGAAGCTGACTAACCTGTCGGTAACGATGTGTCGCTTTTCTTATCTGCCTGTTGTCTGACCGCTTGCTGAGCGCCGCGGCATCCACTAAGTTCCTCGTGCCGATGGCGTAGCATTGTCGACCTCGTTGAAAGAAGGATATCAAATATGCCTGCAAGGACGCTGCATACCGCGGGTATTACGGGCGTCGGGATGGATTTCCCCGAACGCCGGCTCACCAATGCGGATCTCGAGAAGATGGTCGACACCGATGCCGAGTGGATCGTCGAACGCACCGGTATCAAGGAGCGGAGGATCGTCGAGCCGGGTACGCCGGCGTCGCACCACGGCGAGGGTGCGGCTCGTAAAGCGCTCGAGCACGCCCGGCTGACGCCTGAAGATATCGATCTGATCATCGTGCCGACGGTCACGCCGGACATGATATATCCCGCCACCGCCTGTCTGTTGCAGGATCGTCTCGGGGCGTCCAACGCCTGGGGCTTCGACCTGAGCGCCGCGTGCTGTGGGTTCGTCTATGCGATGCAGACCGCACGAGCGCAGGTCGAGGCCGGTTTTGCGCGCCGGGTCCTGGTAGTCGGCACGGAAGTCATGTCGGTGATCGTCGACTGGGAAGACCGCAACAATTGTATCTTGTTCGGTGATGGTGCCGGCGCGGTGGTGCTCGAGCGGCTCCCCGAAGGCGAAGTCGGTTTCATCGACAGCCTCTTGTGGGTCGACGGCAGCGGCGCAGATTTGCTGAAGCAGGCAGCCGGCGGTAGCCTGCATCCGGCCAGCCACGAGACGGTCGACAAGAAGATGCACTATCTATATCAGGACGGACGTGAGGTTTATAAACACGCGGTCAGGGGGATGGCCAAGGTGACCGTCGACATCCTCGAGCGCAACGGGATCGCGCCGGCAGACCTCAGATTGATGGTCCCGCACCAAGCCAACAACCGGATCATCGAGGCGGCCCAGCGCCGCGCGGGCCTGACTCCCGAGCAGGTCATGGTGACCATCGACCGCTTCGGCAACACGACGTCGGCCAGCATCCCGAGCGCCCTGCGGGTCGCCGTCGACGAAGGGCGTCTGAAGCGGGGCGACCTGGTGGTATTGTGTGCGTTCGGGGGCGGTTTTACCTGCGGTGCGAACCTGCTACGCTGGACGGCAGACTGATCTTCTCGGCGAATGGGCAGTCATGATCGAGGTCGACCGACTGACACGCCGTTATACCTCCACTCTGGCGTTGGACCGGGTAAGCTTCCAGGTCAGTGCCGGGGAGATCGTCGGTTTCCTCGGCCCCAACGGGGCTGGTAAATCCACCGCCATGAAGATCCTCACCGGGAGCTTGGCTCCCACCGCAGGTACGGCTCGGCTGGCTGGCTACGACATTCAGGACGAGTCGGAGGCGGTTCGCCGACGTGTCGGTTTCATGCCCGAGCAGGTTCCGCTTTACGGCGATGACACGGTGTACGATTTTCTGCGTTTCGTGGCCGATCTGAAGGGTGTACCCGGACCGGACCGCGGCCGTCATCTCGACGAGGTGATTGAGCGCGCGGGGCTCGACGAGGTACGCGGCCGGATGGTCGGCCATCTTTCGAAGGGTTTCCGGCAACGCGTCGGCCTGGCGCAAGCGCTCGTCGGTGACCCGCCGATCCTGATCCTCGATGAACCGAGCAGCGGTCTCGATCCACAACAGATCGTCGAGATACGCGAGCTGATCCGCGGCTTCCGCGGCGACAAGACCGTTCTGCTCTCGAGCCATATCCTGGGCGAGGTCGATCGGATTTGCGAGCGGGTCCTGATCCTCGACCACGGCCGGCTGGTGGCCGAGCAACGCCCCGACGAACTGGCCGCCCGGCAACAGCGCGTCGGACTGGTGTGGGACGGCGCTCGCGAGGCGGTCCTGGCGTCACTCGTACGGGTCATTGGTGTCGCCGACGTCACCGAGACTGTGGACGGGGCTGAGGTAGCGGTCGCCGGCGACCCGACCCAGATCCGGCCGCTGCTGGTCGAGGCGGTGCTCGAGGCCGGCGGACGGCTGCAGCGTTGCGAGAACCGAGGTTCTTCCCTCGAAGACCTGTTTTTGCGTCTGACGAGCGGTGAGCGGCCACAGGAGCGACCGTGAGACAGATTCTCGCCATCAGCCGCCGCGAGACGCGCGCGTTCTTCCGCAGCGCCATGGCGCCGGTCCTGCTGACCGGGTTCCTGGTCATGACCGGATTGTTCTTCACTCTCTTCGCTTATGCCTACAGCGAAATGTCGCGCACCGCGCTCAACACCGGCCGCGGCGGCGACTTCCTGAATCTCACCGAGGGGATCTTCCAGCCGCTGGTCGTCGACGTTACGATTCTGTTGTTGCTATTGCTGCCGGCGGTGACCATGCGGCTGCTGAGCGCGGAGTACCGCTCCGGTCGTTACGATCTGATCATGAGCTACCCGGTGCCGGACCACGGCTGGGTGCTCGGTAAGTGGTTGTCGGCGATGACGGTGGTCGCGGTGATGATTCTGGCTACCGGGGCCTACTTCGGCGTCGTCGCCATACTGGGTAAGGCAGAGGTCGGCCCGGTCCTGGCTGCATTGCTGGGTCTGGTTTTGCTGGCGGCGACCATCACTTCGTGGGGGGTCTTCTTCTCCGCGCTCTTTGTCTATCAGGTCGTGGCTTACATCCTGACGCTGGGTTTCGTACTTCTGCTCTACGTCGTCGGCGGGCTCGAACCGCACTTCCCCGGTGCGGTCGGCAATGCAGTCACCGAGCTTTCTCTGCAGAACCACTTCGAACGCTTTAGCCGCGGGGTGATCGACAGCCGCGACGTGACGTATTTCGTCGGCTTGACCGTGCTCGGACTCTACCTCGCGACTGCAGCACTCGGTTCGCGGCGTCAGTCCGCGAGCCGGCGTCTGTGGCGCTGGTTGGCTGCTGCCGCGCTGGTGGTCGTGGTCTTGGCGCTACACAGCCTCAGTATGCGCTGGCCGCTACGGGTCGATCTGACGCCCGATCGGCGTTACAGCCTGGCGCCGCAGACGGTCCAGATCCTCGACGCCCTGGCCAGCGAACGCGATCTGGCAGGCGCTCAGGTGCCGGCCGCCGACCGTATCGACATCTACGCGTTCTACGAAAGAATCGATCCAGCACGCAAGGGTGTCGAGGTGCTGTTGCGCGCCGCGACCGACCGTAATCGGCGTCTACACTACCGCGTGGTCGACCCGCAGACCGACCTCGAACTGGTCGAACGCTACGGCGTGACGCTCTCGCGCTCGGTGGTGGTCGCGATCGGCGATCAGCACACGCTGCTCTTGCAGCCGAGCGAGAGCGCGCTGATCAACGCCGTCTACCGTCTCGCCACGCGTACGCGGCCGGTGGTCTACCATCTGCAGGGCCACGGTGAGCACCTGCTCAAGAGCGACGAGCGGCCGGGTTATTCGGGCTTCGCTGCGGCGCTCAGAGAACAGGGATACGACGTACGACCGCTGGCGTTGACCGACTTCAGCGCGGTCCCGACCGACGGCCGGGTGCTGGTGATCGCCGGCCCGCGTTTTGATCTCGAGCCGACGGAATTGGCCGCCATCGACACGTTCCTGGCGGCTGGTGGTGCGCTTATGGCCCTGTGTGATCCCGGCACGCCGCCGACACTGACGGCTTGGCTGCGCCGCTTCAACGTACGACTCGGTGACGACGTGATCGTCGCTGCGGATCGCGCCCAACAAGAGCACGGCGTCGGCGCGCGGACCTTGGTCGTCGTCGATGGCTACGGTACGCACGAGATCACGCGCGGATTAGCCGGTGTGGCAACTCTCTTTCCCCTCGTCCAGTCCATGTCACGGGTCACGGAGCGGCTGCCCGGCATCACCGGTTCGATTCTCCTGTTCAGCAGCCCGCTGTCGTGGTCCGAGCAAGATCCGGACACTCGTTTCGGCGGCCGAGCCCGCTTCGACCGCGGTGTCGACTACCCCGGCCCGCTTCCGTTCGGTGTGGCGTTGGCTGTCGTAAGGGCCGGTGTGGACGATTCCGCGGCCGCGGCTGTTCCGCGACGTCCGGCCTCGGGCACGCTGCAGAGTGCGGACGATCCCGTCATGCGGTATCACCGGGCGCTACAGACGCAACCTGACGCGCCGCAAGCGGCGTCGGTCTTCGCCACCAGTGAGACGTCGCGTCTGGTTGTGCTCGGTAACAGTGAATTCGCCACCAACGCGAATCTCGGCCGTTACGGCAACCGCGACCTGCTGCTGAATATCCTCGGCTGGCTCTCTCAAGAGGAGGTCCTGATCAACCTGCGCGGACGCGATCTGGTGAGCGAGCCAGTGGTCTTGGCGGTGTTACAGAAAGAAATTCTCGGCTGGTCCTGCATTCTCGGCTGGCCGCTTCTGGTCGGCGGCGTGAGCCTGGCGATCTTGCTGCGGCATCGCCGCCGCCGGGGGTAATGAGCGTGGGCCGATCAGGCCGATCAGGGCGATCTGGGCGATTGCCACGGAGTTTCTGGCCGTTGATCGTTGCGGCGGTCGTCGCCGCGCTGGTGCTATGGTGGCTCGCCCGACGGGGCGATGACGGCGGCCGGGTCGGACTGCTGGTGCCGTGGGATCCGCAGACCATAACCGTTGTGGAACTGGTGCGAGAGGACGGGCGCTATGTGCTGTCCCGCACCGCCGATCGGTGGCAACTCGCCGGCGCGGTCTCGGACTGGGTCGACGACCGGGCCGTGGCGCCGGTGCTGCGCCGTGTGACCAACGGCGACGGCGGGGAAAAAATGCCCCGCCCCGCGACGCGCCCCCCCCCCGTCGGATTAGGGGGGCCCCCCCCCGGTTGCCGCGGGGTTAGCAA
>JAUVBS010000451.1 GCA_030591105.1 bacterium
ACCTCTTTCGCCGTTGCCGGCACGCAGCAGGGCGTGCTTTCCTTCGCAGACGGCGGCTGAGATTCTAGAGAGCAACCGCGGCCGCCTCGATCGTGCGCCGAAGAGAGGACACCGTGTGGCTATCGTTCTGACCGACGTGCCCGAAGCCGCCGCTCGCTTGTGCGGTTGTGATTCTGCCGCGGCGGTGGTCCGTGAACCGATCGCTCCGGATCGGCTGGGCGACCGGTTCGGTGCGGTGTGGCAAGCCCTGGCACCGCGCCGTGCTGGGTACCGGCTGGAGGACCCGCCGACGAGTGCCGAGCAGACCGGGCCGGGCCATTGGGATCTACTGGTGGTGCTCGACGCCGCACCGTCGAGCCAGTTCGATGTCCTGCGCGATCTCGCCGGACGGCCGCACGGTCTGCCGGCGGCGATCGCTGCGGTCGCGCTGACCGGCGACGGTTGCCACGGCCACCGCGGCCGGCCGTGGATTGCCGCGCGTGGGAATCTCCACCTGAGTCTCGCCTGCCGGCTCGATCTGCCGGCCGCTCAGTGCGCGCTGGCGTTGACAGCGGTGCCAGCCGTCGCGGTCATCGACGCGGTCCGCGCCGTGGCGCCGAACCTGTCTGCGGTCGGCATCAAGTGGGTCAACGACATCCTCGCCGACGGGAGCAAAATCGCCGGCGTGTTGACGGCGACGCAAAGCGAGCGGCAACGGGTCACGTCGGCGGTCTTCGGTATCGGGCTGAACGTGGCCCAGTGTCCTGTGGTTGCCCCGACGTTGTTCGTACCGCAGGTCGGCAGTTTAAACGAGTTGCCCGGCGCTCAAAATGTGACCTTGGCCGCGGTCCTGAATGCGACCATGGCGGCGGTCTCGCGCCGTCTAACCGAACTGGCACGGGTCGGCCCCGAACCGCTACTGGACGCTTATCGCGCCGATTCACTGGTGGTTGGCCGACGCGTCCGCGTCTGGGCCGAACCGCTCGCTGACAGCGACGATCCGCAGGCTTTGCCGCCGCCGCTGGCGGCGGGCCGCGTCACCGCCATCGGCCCCGATCTGGCGCTACTGATCGAAGGTCAGAGGCGGCCAGTTACGCAGGGACGACTCGCCTTCGAAGCGGTCTGTCGGCGGGCGCACCGATAAACCTCATTTGCCCCGGCAAACGTCCTTGCAACCGGCGGCTCAGAGTGCCACACTACCGCCCGGGAAACAGGCTTGCAGACCGACTCGATCCTTGCCAGGAAGGTGTCCAAGTGGAGGAAAACCTAGTCGCTGTGTGTGGTATCGCGTTCGGAGCGGTGTTCACGTTGCTGGCTTTTCTAGCCATCGTCATGCAAGTGATCACAACCGTCTTTCCCGAGCGCGCGCCCACCGTCGATTCCACAGTGGTGGCGGCCATTTCCGGTACCGTCGCATCGCTTATCCCCGGAGCCCGGGTGACCAGAATCGAGGAGAAATCATGATCTTCACCGAGACCCCCAAGAAGATCAGGGTGATGTTCACCCCGTTCCGTGACGGATTGCAGAGCAGCTTCGGCGGCAAGGTCCGTCTGCAGGACATCCTGCCGGCCATGGAGTACTCGGCCAAGGAGGCGGGAATCCGCCACTTCGAGTTCGGCGGCGGCGCTCGTTACCAGGCGCCCTATTTCTACGTCGGGGAAGATCCTTTCAAGTGTCAGGATACGATGCGCGAGGCGGTCGGACCGGATGTCGATCTACAGATCCTCACCCGTTCGGTCAGCGGCGTGACGTTGACGACGCAGCGGATCGACGCACTCGCGTTGCAGGGCAAGCTGATGGCCAAGCACGCCACGACCTGGGATCGTAACTTCGACTTCATGAACGACGCGGACAACCTGATCCACACCGCCAAACCGATCCTCGACGCCGGCATGCACCACCAGGTTTGTGTCGCGCTGATGGGGCTACCGTTCCATGACGACAAGGTGCACACCCCCGAGTTCTACATCAGCATCGTCCGCCGTTTGCTCGAGGACGGGGTCCATTTCGATTCGGTCTGCTTGAAGGACGCCTCTGGCACCACCGATCCGCGGACCGTCTACGAGAGCGCCCTCGGGATCCGCAAGATCTTGCCGCCGGAGGTCATCCTCTGGCAGCACACCCACGACACCGCAAGCCTCGCGGTCGCCCAGTACATGGCCGGTATCGCTGCAGGCGTCGACGGCATCGACCTGTCGGTCCGGCCCATGGCCAGCGGTACCGTCCAGCCCGACGCGCGCTCGATGGCCCACGCGCTCAAAGGGACCGGCTACTCCCTCGACATCGACGTTTCGAAGATGCACGAGATCGAGAACATGCTGAACGAGAGCATGGTGGAGTATGACTTCAACCCGGTCACGACGACCGCCGACGCGCGCGTCGTCGGTTTCCCGATGC
>JAUVBS010000343.1 GCA_030591105.1 bacterium
GCCCAGACGTCTTCCGATTGATCCACGACACTGATTACGAGTTGCGTGATCGACTCGCCGTTGGTGAAACCGGCGAAGACCGTCGGGTGCGACAATTCGACCGTGGTGCCGTCATTCAGAGTGACTGCGACAACCGTGGTAAGCGGGTTGCCGTCGAAATCGGTGGCGAGAAGTCGCCGCCGACAGCCGTAACCGGGAGACCGTCGAAATCAATGACGATGGAAGCCAACGGGGAGTTGGTCGACATCGCACCGGGAACGCTGAAAACTCCGCCCTCGGCCGAAGCGGTGTAACTGAACCCGTTGACCGGGCCGAACTGATAACTCGCGTCGTTGACGGGTCCCCAATCACACCACTCGAAGTCGTCGAAGAAGTAGTTCTCTTCGATGGCCGCCAGGAACTCCTCCAGGTTGCTGTACACATCGGTGTCGCGCTCGACGACGACTACGAAGCCGTCGTTATTCTGGGCGGCCGGATTCGAATCGTCCGGCGGATAGTAGGCTTGGGGGTTCGTCGGAAGTGAGCTACGGTCGCTGGCGATGGCCGTGCCGACGAACGCCAGTAGCAGAATTGCAATAACGAGTTGACGCACGATATTCTCCCTCGCTGTGATTCCTCCCCCTAGGAAGAACCGATGGTCGGGCGATGCGTGACGTCTGGGGCATGCGGTGCTGGTTGTCAGTAGCTGAACTTCTCAAATGCGGCGAGATCGTCACGATCTCCCACATGGGCTACCTGATTTCGACCATACACCATCAAGAGGAAAATTTCAACGACAAGCCGCCCCAGGGGGTACTAGTTTCTGCCGAATCGCGGGTCCAGACCGTTTTGGGATGCGACGGACCGAGAGGCCGTCAAGTCAGGCTGCCGAGGTATTTCTTCACTTCGTCGACGACTTCGCGGCGGTAGCGGGCCCTGTCCTTGACGATGCGTTTCAGCTCGCACCGGTCCACGTATTTTACATGGATGAACTTGCGCAGTCGTTTCACGGGGATGTTCATCGGGCTCTGCAAGCAGGCCAGCGGCACACCCTTGTTGGCGAAGCCGGTATACAGGGTCCGGTCGCTGGCGATGGTTTCGAGCGCGAGCGAGGAACGCGTCCGTACCGCGACGGCAGCAACCAACCCGGGAATCGCCACCACCTTGGGGTTGCGTAAGAAACCGAGTACGACGGTGGTCGAATCGATATTGTTCAGAACCATTTTCTTGAACGCGACGGTGGTAATATTGCGCGCCGCTTCTTCGTCTTGATCTTCGCCCTCGGTATCTTCGGCTTCGGTGTCCTCGATCGCCTGAGGGTCGGATTCGTCGGCGGTGGGCAGATCGTGGCGCCAGATACGATCGCCGAGGCCGAGCTGGGGTCGGCGCAGGACCAGACCCTCCGCGGTCACCTCCAGGCCTTCCAGAGACCAGCTACCCAGACCTCGCCCGTTGCTAGGGGCCAGCAAGACCGCGGCGACAATTTCGGCCAGATCCGGTGTCAACGGCATGACGAACTCACCGTCGGCGTCGTATTGCTGGGCGAGCAGAGCGGCGGTGACGAGATCCAATTCCGTCTCACGCTTACCCGCGGCCACGAGTTGGTGACCCAGAGCCATCAACCGTGCCATCCTACCAGCCAGTTCGGGCACGGGCATGGGCTTGGCCTCGAGGTTGGCGTGTAGCTCGGCGAGGTCACACAAGTCCGGCGACGAGTTGAGCGCCTCGGTGAAGCGCTGGCGCTCGGCTTCGTCGAGCGCGTCGTGATACCGCGGTACGCTGCGCGCGAACGCTGCGCTGAAATTGCCTTCTTCGATCCAACCGATCAACCGCCGTAGGTCGCGCAGTGCGTTGTCCGCCCGCGCCAGTAGCGGCAGCACCCTCGCGATGGCGGCCACGCGGAACGGGTCGATCATACCTGCCAGCTGGCTGATGCGTTCCTGATAGGCATCGACTTCGATCCGGAGCACAGAAGCCAGCAGCGCTGCACGTTGGGGATCGGGCTCATCCAGGTCGGTGTTGGGTACCAGGTGGCGGAGCAACGAGCGCAGTAACGGATACGGTCCCTCGGCATCGGGCGGAACCGGACGCGTCTTGGTGCGCGGTATCGGCGGCACGAACTTCTCGCCGCTGGCGACAGTTTCCGCCAGTCGTTGCTGCCAGTTCTTCAAGAACGCATCGGGCTTGGCTCCGGCCGCGAGGCGGGCCATGACGCGCCGCGTGGAGGAGAAGCGGCTCACTTTCGGTAACAACAGTGAACTGGGCGTGTTGGCGTCGAGAAACGCTGCCAACAGCCGTGCACCCGCCGCGTCTTCGCTGCGCGCTAGATACTGGATGCCGGACAGGCAAGCCGTGAGTCGTTCCTGGCCCAGCATTCTGCGTAGCTGATAATACAACAGGTGCGAGCGTGTCGGCACGCTGTCGGTGGTAAACGCCAGCCTGGTCAGCTCTGACACCAAAGACTCCGGAGGCGGACTCGCGTCCGTCGCCGCGCTTTCGGCGAGCAACGGATGCGTGACTTCGGCAACGACCATGGCCAGCCTCTCGGCAGACAGCGGTGCAGCATCCGCGCCCCGTCGTCTGGCAGCGGCGCACGGCGGTGCGGATCAGGTAAATCGTGGTTTCCCACATTTGTGGTTATCGTCCGATCGGGCGACCGGTTAACCGGCTATAATGGGGAATCCGCGCCCACGCCGCCGGTGATCACGCGGTCGTTTGGGACGGAAAAGACGCGGCGGGTCGCGCAGTGCCATCGGGCACCTACGTCGTCCGCCTGTCCACCGACTCGGACGTGCAGGCGAGGAAAGTGTTGTTACTGCGCTAGGTGATGCTCATCGCTTGGCGGGAGACGGCCGCGCGGCCGCTGTCAGTCCTGTGAATCCTCGTCCTCTTTCACCACGTTGGCCGGTTCGAGGCGGCTCAAGTTGTGCAGGTTGCGGATCACCCGGCGCGACAGCATCCCCATCATTGCCAGTACGATGCCGATTCCAAAGACGTCGAACACTGTCATCTCGATCCCGCTCACTGCAAAAGGTATCGGACCGATGACCATGGCGGTGGTGTTCAGCAGGATCAGGACGATGCGGGTCTCCGTGGGGCCGACCACGCCGTAGCCAAAGCGGAAGTCGGCCAGGACCAGGCTCTCGAGGTAGATGTTGATCGAGAGGATGAGATAGCCGATCACCACGGCCAGTCCCACCGACAGCAGCATGTAGGGTGAGAGTCCCA
>JAUVBS010000237.1 GCA_030591105.1 bacterium
ACCATACAAACAGGACCCCCCGGGGGGTCCTCGATTGATCTATTAGTTGTAAATTGATGATCCAGGCCTGATGACGCTGCCGCACATCGCGGGACAGAATTTAGTCGAAGAACGTCGGCCGCGACGGATCGGCGAGGTGCTCCTGGATCTCGGCGAGGTGACGCAGGTTGGTGCGGTTCTGCGATAGCGGCGGCAGGTCGTCGAAGGCGAAGAAGTCCACCGCGAGGGTCTCGTGGCTGGCCCGCGCCTCGCCGCCGATCAGCTCGCACAAGAACACGACCTTGTAAGCGTGGTAGAACTCCATGGGACGACCACCGCGGTTCGCATCAAACACGCCGATCACCTTGGCTGGCCGCACCACGAAGCCGCTCTCCTCCTCGAACTCGCGCGCCGTTTCCTCGCTGGGGATCGAGCCGACATCGGCCCAGCCGCCGGGCAAGCACCAGCAGCGGTCGGCGGCTTCCTGCACGAGCAAGATCTTACCGTCGCGCACCGCCGCACCGCGTACATCGATCTTCGGGGTGGTGTAGCCCGGCTGGTTCAGGAAGTCGGTCACCAGCGGTTCGGCCGCAGCACCGGTACGTTCGGCGACGATCTCCGCGGCGATCTCCTGCAGGCGCCGGCCGTTGGCGGTGTCGTACTCGGTGCGCGCAAACGTGGTGATGATCTGACCGAGCGATTGGATCTCGCGCGCCCAGGCGAGCCAGCGTTGCGGATCCTGGGGACCCGGCGAGTCGTCGGCACGGTCGTCGGCACGGTCGTCGGCACGGTCAGAATCGCTGGGCTGGTTCACTATGCCTCCGCCTGTTCGACGCGGTTGTAAAGCGTGTCGCGTTGGACCGGGCGTAGGTCGGCGCCGGGCCGACCAGTGTCGGACCGGTTGCTGTCACGCGGCCGAGCTCAAACCCGGGTTAATCATCGGCCTTCGCCGCCAGACTGAACTGGGGCAGCAGGCTCATATCGAAGACGCGCTTGTGCTGGCCGCGGACGGCGCGGATCTCCGCGACTGCCAGTCGGATGCCCGCGAGCGCGCCGGTGACTTCGAAATTGTTGTACTGGAAACCAAAGTTACGCAGTTTCTGCATCGCCGCCACCAGCTTGGCTTCAGCGTGGTCGAACCGGCCACTCATCAAGAGCGCGTAGCCCTCGCAGGTCTCGTTCAGGCCGCACCAGAAGACCTCGTCACGCCCCTGGGCCGCGCTCAGTCCCTCGGCCGAGTGGCGTGCGGCAGCGTCGTAGTGGCGTAGATTGAAGCTGGCGATTGTCTGTTGCAGGTTCGCATCGGACATTCCGTGTCTCCTCCGGTCTGCTCGGCGTCAGTCGGCGTCGGTCGGCGTCAGTCGGCGCCGCTCGCCTCCTGCTCGCTGTCGTCCTCATCCTCTTCCTCGGTCAAATCCAGGAAGCGGGCAACCTCTCGCTCGAAGCCGAGCTGCGATGTGTCTTCGATCCGATCGATGTACAGGATGCCGTCCAGGTGGTCGCACTCGTGCTGTAGCACGACGGCGGAAAAACCTTCCAGATCGATCGCGATCTTCTCGCCCCGTTCATTGTACGCCTCGACGTGAACGGCAGCCGGCCGTTCCACGTAACCGCGCAAATCCGGTATGCTGAGGCAGCCCTCGTACATGCCGATCTTGTCGTCGGGATCAGCGACCGAGATCTCGGGGTTGATCAGCACGCGTAACCGCGGGTGACCCTCATCGTCTTCCTCGCCACCGGCAATCACCAGCCGTACCGGCTCGTACACTTGGGGCGCAGCGAGGCCGACCCCGCCGTACTCCACCATGGTGGCGAACATGTCGCGGATCAGCTGTTGTATTTCCGATCCGGTAATGTGATTCGGGTCGATCGGCTTGCACTTCTGGCGCAAGACGGGATGCCCCATACGCGAAACCTTACGGATGGCCACCGGGCACTCCTCCTGGACGAACGGTCGCTGGGAAACACGGATTTCCGGCCCGTAGCGCGGACGGCCGCGCTACAGACTCCGTGCTCCACCATAATCGATTTCAGGCAGGAAGCAAAAAGGAAGCCGCCTCACCGGGTCAGCAAGTCACGCAGTGGTAGGGCATTGGCACCGCCGAGGTCACCAGCAAGCGCAAGACCTGGTCGGTTACCACCCGCTGGCGGCAAGGATTATCCGCCCCTCGGTCCCCAACCCGTGGCAAAAGGTAGACACCTTTTCCAAGCCACAACGCGACGAATCGTTTTGACACTCCGTTAATACGGCCTTAACATCCGCGCGGATTCTGTCCCATGATCCCCGCCTCCAGGAGCACCATGACGCAGCTAGAACCGACCGACCCAGGGCGGGTCGAATATGCGCCAAGCGGCGTGGCCACCGCTTCGCGAATCCTGCTGCTGCTGGTTCTGCTGTATCTCTTTCTCTTCTCGATCTCGCTGCTCGGCGCTGCCTTCAAGATGTTCGGCGCCGGCTTCAGCGAGACGCTGATCGCCACGACCACCAACCCGGTGGTCGGGTTGATGATCGGGTTACTGGCCACCTCGCTGATCCAGAGCAGTTCGTCGACGACGTCGATCGTGGTCGGGCTGGTGGCCGCCGGCGCGCTGACGGTCGAGAACGCAGTGCCGATCATCATGGGCGCCAACATGGGCACCACGGTGACCAACACCCTGGTCGCCATGGCTTCGGTGGGGCGCCGCAGCGAATTCGTGCGGGCGTTTGCGGGCGCGACGATGCACGATTTCTTCAACATGATGACGATCCTGATCCTGTTCCCGCTCGAGCAAGCCACCCATATCCTGCAACGAGCGGCTACCTGGCTCGCGACGCACCTGATCGGATCGGCCAGTGTCGAGTTCCACAGCCCGGTCAAGGAAGCGGTCAAGCCGGCTGTCAATCTGGTCAAACACCTGTTGGTCGATACGATCGATATACCAGCGTGGACGGCCGGCACGATCATGCTGGTGATTGCACTGGCGGGGATCTTCGTCGCTCTTGCTTTCCTGACCAAAACGCTCAAGGCACTCGTTTTGGGCCGCGCCGAACAAGTGTTCACCCGCAACATCGCGCGCAGCGGCCCGGCCGCCATGTTGCTCGGCGTGGTGATCACGGTCTCGGTGCAGAGCAGCTCGATCACCACCAGCTTGCTGATACCGATGATCGGGGCGGGGATCGTACCGCTGGAGGCGGCGTTCGCCGTCACGCTGGGCGCCAACGTCGGTACGACCGTCACCGCAATGCTGGCCTCGCTGACCGGTAACTTCGCCGCGGTCACCGTGGCCCTGGTGCATCTACTGTTCAATCTGACGGGGATCCTGCTCATCTACCCGGTGCCCGCGATCCGGCATATCCCGGTGCGCTTGGCGCGCTGGCTCGCGCATGGTGTGTCGCGGCGGAGGTATTTCGCCCTACTTTACATGGGGGGTGTATTCTTCGTGATGCCCTTGCTCTTCGTGTTCGCGGACAAGTTGCTGCGGTCCGGTTAACCACCACGACTGCCCGGCCGGTCGATCGACCGCGCCGGAACCGATACTCAGGAGGACGACATGGGTTTCGGATCGATCCTCGAGATCTTCAAGGAAGACGACTGGAGCAAGAAGCTGGTCGGCAAGATCAGCGAAATGCTCGAGCTGGCGTCCGATATGTTCGGCTACGCCGTGGCGGTGATCGTTTATGCCGAGGCAGACGACGATCCCCAAGCCGAGATTTACGACCGCGATAAACGGATCAACAAACTCGAGTGCGATGTCCGCCGCCGGGTCGTCATGCGGCTGTCCATGGGCGGCCACCGTACCGAGATCCCGACTGCTTTGATCTTCATGAACGCCGTGAAAGACGGCGAGCGCATCGGCGACTACATCAAGAATTTGTACGAAGTCGCCGAGATGATGCCGGCCGAGCCCAACCGCGATTTATATCAGGAGTACCTGGTGGGGCGGTCGCGCACCATCGAGGATCTATTCGCGCGCACGGTGCAGGCGTTTGGCGACAGCGACTCCGAGAAGGCCGCCGACGTGATCAACCGCGCTCGTAAGCTCGCGAATCAATGCGAGGAAGTGATCCGCGAGATCACCACCAGCGACCTCCCGACCCAGGACGCCGTCTGCCTGGTACTGATCCTGCGCTTCTACAAACGTATCGCCGCCCACATGGCGAACATCGCCACGACCGTCGTCATGCCCATCGACATGCTCGATTTCTACGACGAGCGTGAGGACTAGGCACGACCGCCGTTCTCTGGCCAACTCCGCGAACGGTTGGGTTGGACGAAGGATATCGACAGCCTGATCGAGCATCGTTGAAGCTGCTTCGGCGACCAAGATGGCCCCGGGCTCACGCCCGGGGCCTGCAGAAGACTTGACTAGCCGTTCCATATCATTTGACGAGCACCATCCTCCTGGTCTCACGCACATAGTCAG
>JAUVBS010000226.1 GCA_030591105.1 bacterium
CAACAGGAAAAATCTCGACCAGGCCCTCGGCCTTTTGCAGACGATCATGGACCAGATCGAGGCACGCGGGATCGACGTGATACGACGCTGTTGCTCGATCTCGGTTTACGGCCCGCACTTCAGCGAACGACCGGCGATCGCCGGCCGCATCTTCGACGCGACGGCTGCCGCCGGCATCGACATCCACTTGATCGCGACGTCGTTCGCAACGGTCTCTTTCTTGATCGACGAGGCGCGCGCGGACGAAGCCGTCGCCCAGCTCCGCGAGACCTTCCTTGTACCGTAATCCCGGTTAGAGCGAATTCTAGTAGTGGAAACCGCTACCACCGATGAACTCACGCAGTAGTGAGGTTGGTGGCACCTGACTCGCGTCGATGGGTAATAACAAGGTCAACAGCTCGATCAAGGTGCGCGCCAAGCCGTAGTATGGATCGTCGGGCTCGACGGCTGCTAACCGCGGTTCGGCCCAGAGTTTCAGAACGGCCAATTCATAGGCGAGCCCCGAGTTGAAGAAAATGTCGGCGTTATTCTGGTAGGGAAAGATGTGCAGCTCCTCACCGGCGCGAACCTTGGGCCAGCGGGCGAGGGTTTCCGACGCGGTGTAGCCGCGGAACTGGGCGTCGCGGACGATGCGTCGGAACAGACGCGTGTACGACGTGCGGATGTAGCTCGCCTGGTCGATGTTCATGTGGCATAGCGCCGACACGTACGCGCGCAACTTGAATTGGGGCGCGATCGCCTCGGTCAACCGCGGGTTCAGCGCATGGATCCCCTCGACGATCAGCGGCTGTCCTTGCTGCAGACGGGTCGCGACTTCTTGTCGCTCGCTCTTGCCGGTCTCGAAATCGTAACGCGGCAGGTGTACACCGTCACCGGCGATCAGCCGCTCGAGGTGCTCGTTGAACAGATCGAGCCGGATCGCTCCGAGCGCCTCGTAGTCGTAGTCACCGTCGTCGCTACGCGGAGTTTCCTCGCGGTCGACGAAGTAGTCGTCGAGTGAGATGGCGAACGGCTTGAAACCGAGCACACGCAGATGTACTTGTAACCTCTTGGCGAAACTGGTCTTACCCGAACTTGACGGACCGGCAACGACCACCAGCCGGCCTTTTGCCGGCAGGGCCGCGATCTGTTCGGCTGCGCGTACGAAGACCTGGCTGTGCCGCCCCTCGCAAACCTGGATCAGCTCGGCGGCGCGTCCCTCGACGATGTACTGATTCAGCCGGCCGATGTCCTTCACGCCGATGGTGCGCAGCCAGCGGTCGTAGTCGCGCATGGTCGCCAGCAGTTTTGGCTGCGGAGAGAATTGCGGTAACCGGTCGGGTTCGCCTTTCACGCCGGTCAGCAGTACGAAGCCGGGGGATTCGAGCAGCAGCTTGAAGGTGCGTACATAGCCGGTCGATGGCAGCAACCGGCCGTAGAACAGATAGTTAGCATCCTGCATCTTGTTCAGATTTATTGATTCCCGCCGGATGTAGCGGGCGACACCGAAACGCGGTGCCTCGGCGGCGCCGTGCTGCATCCGCATCAGTTCTCCCAAGCCAAACGTCTGGCGTGTGATCAGCAGGTCTTGGGCCACGAGTTCGCGCATGCGGTCCTCGAGTCGGCCCAGTTCAACGGCCGTCAACGGTTCGCGGCGATCCAGGTTGCAATAGATGCCGGTGCCGTAGCTGAAGTCGAACCAGAGCGGTAGACCGGGGAAGAGCTGCTCGGCGGCGACGGCGAGTACGAACGCAACCGTGCGTGCGCTGGTGGAGCTCGCTTCCGGTTCATTCAGATGGATGAGTCGGATCTTCTCTTCGCCCCAGAGCGGTTCGGCGAGACTGGCCAACCGCCCGTTGACGGCGGCGATGGCCACCGGGTTGTCCGCGCTGCTGTCGAGCTGGCCCTGCTGCTGCAAAAGCTGCCGTAAGGTCAGTCCGGGTGTGATCGTGTGCCGCTGGCCAGCGATGATCACCCACGGGGCCGACGTCGCCATGGTACTACCTCTCCGCTCGGATTCCGGTCTGGCTGGGTGGCCCGCGTCCACAGTTTTTCGGCCACCGCTGCGGGAACCCTTGTCATGCCTCGGATTCCTGCTATAAATGAGGGCTACGGGACTGGGTCAGACGGCCGATCCAGCGCCGGGTTTCTGGCTGGAGCCGGACTTCGCAGGCTGGCTCGGCTTGTCCTTCGTGGACTGGTTTGCTGGCGTCTTGCCCGTGTTGTCACTAGTGCTCTTGGGGTGAGCTTCGGACTTGCTTTCGGTTTCGGTTCCACTGCGGACACCGCTCCGGCGGCGGGAGTCGTTCACGTAAAACCCGGCCCCCTTGAACACGATGCCGGTGCCGCCGCTGATCAAGCGCTCGACTTTACCGCGGCACAACGGGCAACGTTGGCGACGCGGAGCGCTCATCGGTTTGAACTCCTCGAAGGAGTGGCGGCATTTGGTGCATTGGTATTCGTAGGTCGGCATGTCTCTCCTCGGTGGGGTTCGGTGGGCGCCAGAGCGCTAGAATTGCCAGGTTTTGCTGGTCAACCAGATCAGCGGCATAATATGGTGGTTAATGCTGTGCGGCGCCAGTGGGTGGCGGTGCGGCCGGGTTTGAACTTCGAACAAGGAAGGAAGACGAGATGAAGGTTGGAATCAACGGATTCGGGCGGATTGGGCGGACCGTTTTCCGGCTCCTGAGAGAGCGCCCCGAGGTCGAAGTCGTTGCGTTGAACGATCTCTTTGACAACGAGATGCTTGCCTATCTACTGCGGCACGATTCGGTAATGGGCAACTATCCGGGCCGGGCGGTGGTCGAGGGAGATGTATTGAAGACCGACCAGGGCGATGTCAAGCTCACGGAGATTCGCAATCCTGCGGAACTGCCGTGGGGCGAGCTCGGTGTCGATGTCGTGATCGAAGCGACCGGCGTTTTCCGCCAGCGCGAGCAGATTGCCCAGCACCTCGAAGCGGGGGCGTCGAAGGTCTTGCTGACCGTTCCGGCCAAGGACGAGATCGACGCGACCATCGTTCTGGGTGTGAATAACGAGGACCTCAAACCGGGTCACCAGATCGTATCGAATGCCTCATGCACGACCAACTGCCTCGCTCCGCTGGCCTACGTCGTCGACCGCGAGTTCGGTATCGTGCGCGGGCTGATGACCACGATCCACGCCTACACCAACGACCAGCGGCTAGTCGACTCGCCACACAAGGACTGGCGTCGCGCGCGCGCCGCCGCCGCGAACATCATCCCGACCACGACCGGTGCGGCCCGCACGGTCGGCAAGGTGATGCCCCACCTCGAGGGTAAGCTCGACGGCATGTCCATGCGTGTGCCGGTGCCGTGCGGTTCGGTGACCGACCTCGTCGTCGAAACCGAGAAAAATGCGACCGTCGAGCAGATCAACGCGGCGCTCAAGAGCGCCAGCGAGAGCGAGCGGCTCACGGGCATCCTCGCCTACGCCGAGGATCCCATCGTCTCGCAGGATATCGTCGGCGATCCGCACTCGTCGATTTTCGACCCGGGATCGACGATGGTCATCCAGGGTAATCTGATCAAGGTGGTGAGCTGGTACGACAACGAGTGGGGGTACTCGGCCCGCGTCTGCGATCTACTTGAAATGATGCACGCGATCGGCTGAGCCAAGCACGTTGTCATTAGTCGGCAGGACTGACACCGCGATCACCGGGACGTCGGCCCGCTACCGCCAGGTAACGGGCCGACACGCATTTCGCCGCTTCGGGTCAGCCAAGGTTCAACGTGGTTATTTCCCGGGCGATTTGCGTTGGAGGGGGTAAATGCGGTAAAATAGAGATAGAAACTGGACCCGGGTACTGGTCACAGGGCCCGGGTTGATGATTGGTAAGGAATATCGATCGCCCCCATCGAGCGGAGGATGCGCGATGATATCGCATCGAAATCTAATTCTTGTGATCGCCCTGGCGTGCACCTGTCTGGTCCCGCTGCCGGCGGCTTTGGCCTTGACCACGCCGCTGGCGACCCCGCCGGAGCACGGCCCGCATTCGCTGCAGTACCTGGCCGGGCAGAGCCGATGGCTCGAGGCTGAAACCAAGGCCCGCGCCTTTACGAAGCAGAATCTGCTCCTGGCCGACCCGACACCGAACATGGCACTCTACGACGTGGCCTTTTACGATATCGATATCGAATTGCAGCCGTCGGTCGAGCAGTTGCTCGGGACGGTCACGGTCGTCGCGGAGGTGCTCACCGAACCGCTGACCGAATTCGATCTGCACCTGCGGGCGAACATGACGGTCGACGTCGTGACCGCCGGCGGCGCTGCGGTCGGTTTCACCCGCGAGGGGGAAGTCCTGACGGTGACGCTGGACCGCACCTACCTGACCGGCGAAACAATAACCGTTGCGGTCACTTACCACGGCGATCCCGGCAGCGGCTATTTCGGCTGGAGCAGTTACAACGGCGAGCCTTTGATCTGGTCGCTGAGTGAGCCGTACGGCGCGCACTACTGGTGGCCGTGCAAGGATGTCAATACCGACAAGGCCGAC
>JAUVBS010000169.1 GCA_030591105.1 bacterium
AGGACTGCAACGTCACACTCACCGTGAAAATGGGCGGCATGGATATCCGGGTGCCGGATGATGTCGAGATCCAAGGCGTCGCGGACGACGGTCACGGGTTGCGGCACGCAGATGTCGAGATCCAGCGGCCGGTCTTGACCTTCGAGATCAAAGAAAAGATGGGCGGGATCGAAGTGCGTTGATAGTGCTTTGAGCGGAATTTTTGTTATATTCATACTCATTTGCTTGATCTAATCTCATATATGTGGTAAACTACATTATGAAACATCAATATAGGCGTCGTGGAAATCGACCACGATTCTCCAGGAGCAAGATACCCATGCTAGAGTTATCTGCAAAGAGACCCTACAGCAAACCTGCCTTAACCAGCGGCAAGGTGGCGCTAGGTGTGTTCGGTGATTATAGCCAGAGCAGAAAAGATCCGAGGCTTTGCTCGCTGCCGACTCTGATCAATGTCGAACTGAGCAAAGGCATCGATCTCTAGAAGTTACTGGCCACCCGTTTGAGCTGCGGTATACCGCTGGGCGCCGCGGAATGTATACCCTGTATTTCTCTCGCTCCCTGCTATCCCACCATCATCTTTCAATGTCATCTCGGCTCAGTCCTCGTGTTCGTGGGCAGCCCGAATCACGGCAGATTTTTTCGAACATCTACCACCGGATTTCCGTATCTGACTCAGTCGCAATTGGGGTCCCCGGCGCGTGAGAGGAGTAGCGCGATGAAGAGATTCTCCGTCCTGCGGTCCGGTTCGGTCATCGTCCTGTTTTGCAGTCTTGCGTTGTCGAGCCAGCCGACTCCGATTCTGGCCGAGATCATCGATTTCGAGTCGGGAGGCTGGGTTCTCTACGACGCCGAGATCATCGAGCATATGGATCGCCAGTGTCTGATCGGTTCGGCCTTCTTGCCACATATCGCGTTTACCAACGGGATCATCGAGTACGATCTGGCGGTCGACGGATCGCGCAGCTATCCGGGAATCAGTTTTCGCGCCGAATCTCAATTCGCATACGAGAATTTCTACTGCCGTCCTCATGTTTCCGGGCGTCCGGATGCATTGCAATACACGGCCGTATTCAACGGTGTCGCCGGCTGGCAGCTCTATAACGGACCCGGTTTTACTGCCGCGGCCGAGATTCCGTCCGGCGAGTGGATTCACGTCAGGTTGGAGATCAAGGATCAGCGGGCACGGGTCTTTTTTGGTGATGGCGAGCAGCCAGCGCTGGTCATCAACGATCTCAAACATATTGCCGCCGCCGGGCCCATCGGCATCAAGTCGGCCAAGAACAAGTCGGCTTGTTTCTCCAATTTCAGCGTCACGAAAACCGACGAGATCGACCTGGGTCCCGCTGCTAACCCGGTCTTCTCGCGAGGACTGGTCACCGAGTGGGAATTGTCGCAGCCGCTGCGCGCCACCGATGTCGACGCGGAGGACTACCCCGACGCCGACTTGGCCGCCCAGATACAGTGGCAGCGGGTCACGGCCGAACCGAACGGGTTGCTGGACATCGCGCGTCAGGTACCCCGCAGCCTCAACGGAGAGGCCGATCTGGTGTTCGCCCGCGTGTTCCTCGAAGCGGAGGCGGACGAGGTCCGTCGCTTCTCGTTCGGGTACAGTGATATTGCCGCCGTGTTTCTCAACGGACAGCTACTGTTTACCGGCAACAGCACCTACCGCTCGCGCGATGAGACTTTCAGCGGCATCGTCGGTCTGAACGACACGCTCCACCTTTCACTGCGCCAGGGCCGTAACGAACTTCTATTCGCCGTCGTCGAAATCTTTGGCGGTTGGGGGCTGATGGGGCAGGACAATAGTGACGATTTCCTTCACGCGCGGCTGACCCGACTTTGGGAGTTCGATACCGGCAACCGTCTACCGGAATCCGTCGTCTACGACGCCAACCGGGAGATCCTGTATGTGACCAATAATTTCCGGGGCGGCGACGAATACATCTCGCGGGTTTCGGTCAGCGGAGAGGTGATCGACAAGGAGTGGGTCACCGGTCTGAATCGTCCGACCGGAATGGCCATCTGGGACGACCGCCTCTGGGTCGTCGACCGGCAGCATCTGGTGGAGATCGATCTAGCAGAGGGTACGATCCGCGAGCGTCATCTTATTCCCGATCCCGAAATGCCCAACGACGTGGCCTTCGACGACGCCGGCGTAGCTTACGTCACCGACACGCGGGGCAGTCGGATCTACTGTTTCGAGGCTGGAGAATTCACGGTCTGGTTGGCGGGCGACGAAGTCGATCGGCCCAACGGGATCCTTGTCGATGGCGATCGGCTGCTCTTTGGTAACGGCGCAGACGGCTGCCTGAAGTCGGCCGACCGGCAAGAGAAGGCGGTCCGCGTTATCGCTTGTTTCGGTGACGACTCCAACGTGGATGGTCTGTGTCAAGCCGGCGACGACGGCTATATCGTTTCGGTATTCAAAGGGCGCATGTACCACGTCACCGATACGGGTGAAGTGACCGAACTGCTCAACACGACAGCCTCGGGTTTCTTCTGCGCCGATATCGAATACGTCCGCGACAAAAAGTTGATCATCGTGCCGGGTCTATTCGACAATCGGCTGGCCGCCTACCGCTTCGAGGGGCTGTAGCCCGGATCATTCACGAATCACCCTGGCCAGGGGGCGACCCGGTTCAGTTCACGAGCACCAGCCGCGCCACTTGCTGGTGGCCGCCGGCTCGCGCCCGCAGCAGATAGACCCCGTCCGGGAGTCGGCCGGGTAGACGCAACATATGTTCGCGGTCCGCGGCGAGATCCCGCCCCAGAACCGCCACCCGGTGTCCGCTCACATCGAACAGTTCGACCTGAGCGGGTCGTAGACCACTCGGGAGCGACAGCTTCACCGTTTGCCCGCAGCGGACGGGGTTCGCGATACGCAGCCACACCTGGGCGGCAGTATCACCATCGATTTCGCCAACCGCTGTTGTCTCGGGCTCGAGGGCGAAATCCGCCGTGGTCCAGCCCGAAGTGCTTACCGTCACGGTCCTCGTTTGCGATACGTAATTACGCTGGCTCACCGCGACGGTGTAAGAGCCGGGTAAGGTCAAGCGGTGGTATTGCCCGAACCGCGACTCGGTCAGCCGCGGTCCGACCTCGGGTGCGTGCATTTCCGCGAGCTGCACCTCGGCCTGCAACGGTTCGCCCGTGCCAGCATCGGTGACGAATCCCTTGATCCCGGGCCCCGCAAGTGTGCGGTCCAGGAGGTAGGTACTACCCCGGGCCACGCGCGCCGCGACGGTATCGACCGTCGCCCCGCTCCACCAGCACTGCTGCGAGATCTCCATGACGAAGGTGAGGCTGCCGGTTTTTCCGTAGATCCAGCATTGCTCCTTCGGCAGCGTGTCGTAGGCGTAGATGCTGTGGTAGTAATTGCCGTTTTCGGTCAGGGTGTTGTCGGCCCACTCTTCGGCCAGTTCCCGGGCGATGGGCTCGTCGGGACTCAGGCCCCAGCCGTGCTGACTCATCCAGGGCCAGAAGATGTAGTTCGTCCAGCTGATGGTCACCGGCGAGTGGTAGTCGATGACGAGTACGGGCCTTTCCGCGACGACGAAGTTGCGCAGGGCGACGATCTCCGGTTCGGACCAGGGGTAGGGCCCCTTGTATTTCTGTGAAGCGGGGTCTGTCTGGTCGTACTCTCCCCAGAACCAATCCCAATTGCGATTGAGGTCGACGCCGTCAGCGGGGAAGTCCGTCTCGTCGTTCTCGTTGTTGTCCCGGAGTGTCTTGCGCCAGTCGGCCCAGCTCGGTGCGCCGCTGAAGACGTAGCCGTGGCCGTCCGGGTTCAGCACCGGGATGAAGTACAATTCCAGACCGTCGACTCGTGCCGTGACTACCGGATCGGTGCCGTAGCCTTCTAGCAATGTGTTCATGGCCATCATGATCGCGCCCGTGCCGTTGCACTCGTTGGCGTGCTGGGCCGCGTGGAAAACGACGCGCGGTTGCGGCTCGAACTGCCAGGCATTGTCCGAGATGCGGGCGACGGGAATGGTCGCACCTTCGCCGCTGAGCCCCAACGGCCACTGGTGGAAAATGTCGGGATACTCGGTCTCCCAGGTGTCGAACGTGGACCGGATATCGTCCAGCCGCCAGTAGCGGGGATCGGGTTCCTGCGCCAAGGCGGGACGGACCATCGTCAGCGCCAGAAATAGTGCTAGAAATGCGGTCAAGAATGCCATCAGAGGGGAAACCACCGCTGGTAGCCGAGATCCCGACCTCGCGCGGATCCTGGTTCGCATCGATATCGATCCTGGGTTCGCTGTGAGTACAGAAGGTGCTCGAGAGTGCTAATTATAGCATGTTGCGGCGGGCGAGGCCAACTTCGACTCAGTCGTCCGCCGGTACCAGTTCGAACAGGTTGACCATGGGCACGTAGGTTGCGTCCAGTCGATCGGCATACGGCCCGAGTGCGTTGGCCATGGGCTCCGGCATGTCGATCTGCCACGGTACGTAGCTGCGATCGTCACTCATCCGCTCGAGTTCAGTCTCGATCCGGGCTCGCCACGCCTTTTCATCCGCGGTGGCCTCTTCGCCAATGCCCTGCGCCTGCCGCCTCAGCATCCGACGCAGATCACGGCGCACCTGCCGGTAGCCGCCCTGCCCATCGTCGTCGTCGCCTTCCTCGCTGACGGTTATGAATGTGCCGCGACCACCTATTTGGATGTCGGCGCCGCCGTCGGGCCCGTCGGCCGGCGAGTGGTCCAGTAGTGCGTAATAGGCGAGGCAGTAGATGTAGGTGTACTCGCCGATCCCCATGCCGACATCGACCAGTGTCCGGTTACGCGCCTCCAGCAAGCGGCCGATATCGGTACCGACGCCGACGCCAGCCTTGATCTTGTTCACGATCGCGCGCACGCCCTTGCTGTGGTTGTCCTCGTCTTCGATCCGGGCGATGGCAGTGGCGATGCCGGTTCTGGCCTCGGTCGTCGCCTCCCGGACGGTGAGGAAGGCTTCGATACGATCGGCGGTGACGACGCCGAAGGCTGGCAACTCGTAGTCGTCGGCCGCGCCGTAACGTTCGACGAGGATCTCTTCGGTTTTCCCGGCTTGCTTGAAACTGCTGGCGACATCCTTCAAGAGCAGCCCGACGCCGCCGCCGACGAGGAGCCCGGCTACGATGATCACGCCGCAACCGATGCCGCAACCTACCAATACCTTCTGACCGGTCTTAGCCATGGTGTCCTCTTTTGCCTCGGGTTCGTGTGCCGGGTCGGTCCAGGCCACGCCAGCCACGCCAGGCCACGCCAGGCCACGCCAGGCCACGCTACAGTGGACACCCTACACTAGATCGGTGGGAAATGTTCAGGGAATCGTGGCAGGAGCGTTTTGTCGGCACCACGTTTCGGTCTCGGGGATTTTGTTCTATACTATGGCGGGTGCAACGGGAAAATATCATCACGATTTGTAAAATTACAGATCAGGACGGGGGAGCGGATTCGTTGCTGAACCCGGATACGA
>JAUVBS010000039.1 GCA_030591105.1 bacterium
ATGCGGTGCACATCGGTGGCGGGAGCGCCGTCGGCGCCAAGGCCGTTGCCGACGATACCCGGTGCATCGTTACGCGAAACCGACCCGTCGCGTTCGACATGCCCGGCCAGTATCCAGGTCTGCTCAGCCGTGCCGTCGGCCGGGGTGTAAAAACCGAGCCGCGGTAAACCGAGCAGATCGCACAGTCGACCACCCACCCGTTGCAGCAAGGTGTCCCGGTTGATCAGACGCGGGATCTCCTTGCTGAACTCCTCGAGCACCTCGGCCATCTGCGTCCGCGGACGATAAAAACGTCGGTCGAGCGTGGCTTTCAGCCGCGAGCGGGCTGGCCACAGCAGCGCAGCGATGGCGAGCGTGGCGCCGACGGACACCAGTGGATTGGTCGACCCGGTCAGCTGTAGCGCCTGGCCACCGATCCACACGATCACCCCGAGGTAGATCACCACCAAGGCGCCCGACAGGAGGCTGTACATGAGGCTGCGCTTCAGGAGTACGTCGATCTGCATGACCTGGTAACGGGCTACGCAGTAGCCGAACGATACCGGAATCGCCAGCAGCGGGACGATGCCCAGCTGCGCCAACTCGCTTTGTGCGGTCAGCTCTTCCAGTCCGATCTTGAAGATCAAGAACGGCAACACCGCAGCGAGGGTGCCGAAGGTCAAGATGCGCACGCGGTCGCGCAGTAGCGGATCACGGTAACTGAGATAGCCGTGCAAGAGTGCGGCGAGGCCGAGCACATAGTAGAGCCCGAGGACCAGCCAACTCGTCGTCGATATACTTGCGCCCTGGCTGCCAAAGAACTGGTCCAGGGTGAACCGGAAGTAAAACATCATCGGCAGGACGTAGAGCATTGGCGCGAGGAACGGGTGTCGCGTCAGGACGTGTTTCTGTTCGGGGAAGACCAAGAAGAAGTGCAGGAATATCGCCGGCAGCATGAAGCGAGCCAGCGCGCCGACGTTCTGCGAGATGATATCGCCCCAGAAATAGCTCGCCTGCTCGAGGTTGGTCATGAAGTACATGCCGAACAGCAGACACAACAGGAAGAAGAGCCTCGCTGGCCGTTCGTTGTTGCTACGCCAGTAGACCAGAAAACCGATCACCAGATAGACCAGCGTCAAGATCACGTTGATCCAGTAAGTGCGGTCGACCACCCGGGTCGGGGCCAAAGGTACGGCCACCTCGAACTGGTCACCGTCGCGCTGGATCAGGTAGTTGACGGTCGTGCCGGGTCGCTGCTTTTTGAGCTGTTCGGCGGCGGCCTGAGGAGAGGAGACCATGCGATGCGCGATGCCGACGATTTTATCGCCCGGACGTAGAGGCGTGGTCAAGCCGTCCTTGCGCTCCGGCGTATCGAGGATCTCGAGTTCGGGCCGACCCAGGAGCCAGACGGTACCGTCGTGGGGGCGGATCTTGGTCGCATCGATGCCGGCGAATACGATGAACGCCAGCGATAGCGCTCCAAGTACCAGGAGTGATGTCCGTGAACCGAACAAGCCGAATAGACCCGTCAGGGGACTTTTATAGCGGCGTGCTGTGGGCATGTCGCTCCGTCTATGCCTGCGATACCGCAGGCGGCCGTGACGGTCCACCGGGTATCCGGTCTTGTCGTGGGATGAGGCTTGCACCCCCAAGAGGCATTCCGGTTCCCATTTTCTATCCCGCAGTATAACTTGGTTCATATCTTCTCGCCTACCGGAGTAGGTGCGCCGGTAATAGGACGCACGAGCCCCCGACAAGGTTGCACGGAACTGTGGTCCCTACTATATGACGCCGTGACAGGCCCGAAAGGTTGCGAGAAATATGGCGACCGACTTACCGCCGGCCGATCCGCGCGACCTGCCCGCCGCCATCGTGACCAACGTCCAACAAGGGCTCGCTCGGTTGGAGGGCCTGTTCGTGCGCGACCCTAACGCGTGAATTGATCGCTACGGCTTGACACGTAAAGAGACCGGATCTGGCCGAATCGCCGAAGGATGTACCATGCCCGCTACCGAACCGCAGAGTCCGCAGGAGCTAGAGTCGATCATGGTTGGTTGGGCCGAGGAAGCGGCCGCCATCGCCCGCTCACACTTCCTGAAAACAGGTGAACTGCAATTCAAGTACGCCCGCGAAGCGGTGACCGAAGCCGATCGCGAGATCGAACGTCACCTCGCCGCGCAGATCGCCGCCCGCTTTCCCGACGACCGCGTCTTCGGCGAGGAGTTCGGGCCTGGCGGTCCGGACGGTTCTGGGGCGACGGATGGGTCAGCGGCGACTGACGGTTCTGGGGCGACAGACGATTCGGCGACGACGGCTGGCTCTGCCGCAATTGGCGGCGGCGTTAGCGAACAATTGACCGTACCGGCCGGCCGTGTCTGGCATATCGATCCCATCGACGGCACGCTTAATTTCGCCCTCGGTCTACCCAATTTTTGCACCAGCATCGCGTTGATGGACGGCGAGGAGATCCTCGCCGCGTGTGTCTACGCGCCCCTGCACCGGGAGGCCTTTACCGCCACCCGAGGTACCGGCTGCCGCCTTAACGGCGAGACGATCCACGTGAGTGACCGGGGTGAGTTTGCCGAGGCGATCGTCAGTGCGCAGTTACAGAAGGGTGGCCGTTACGTGCGCAACGCGCAGCTGCTGCAGGCGATCTTGCTGCGCTCGCTCAAAATGCGCCGGCTAGGCACCATCGCTCTGGAGATGGCCTACCTGGCCGCCGGCCGCTACGACGCGATGATCGCCGGCCGTGGCCGACCGGTCCAGTTGTACGACGTGGCAGCCGGCATCTTGCTGGTCCGCGAGGCCGGCGGCCGTATCAGCAACCACCTCGGTGACCCCTACCGGCCGTTCGTGACCGACCTGATCGCGAGCAACGGACTGGTCCACGACGAGTTGATCGGCATCATCGCAGAGTACGACGGTGATACCGTGGCGGATTGAGCGGTGGGCTAGCCCGGATTGTTCACGGTTGGCCTACTGCGACGTGGTCCTGATGCGAAGGTTGCTGGCGCCAGTATGAAAGAACCCCCCGGGGGGTCTTTTTGCGGTGGCCGAACTGGCGTAGATTCGGCCGGGCGTCGACTCGGCCGGGCGTCGATTCGGCCGGGCGTGGACTCGGCCGGACGTCGAGAAATTTCCGGCTAGAGATATTGCAGCGCCAGGGCACCGTAGCCCACCATGCCGTAGCTGAGCCAAGCGGGATGTTCGGCGCCGTACTTGTCACGCAGGGCGAGGGAGGCTGCGCGGAGAGCTGCACCGGTGCAGAGTCCATCGGCGAGGAAGTCGTAGAAACGGGCGGCATAGAGACGGGCCGGGCGGCTGTACAGTGGTGCCACGGGGCCGATGAAAGCCGAGGCGCCGGCGGCGAGAAAGCGGGCGCCGAGCGTCGGGAGACTCAGGTAACTGTTGGAGAAAATCAGCGGCGGGACGTTCCCGTCGCGGGCCATGCACTCCGGGCGTACCGGACCGTCGTCGAGTAACCAAGAACCATCATGAGGCGCTGCTCCCACGCACTCGCCGCTGTGCGCGCGGTCGGCCGCAGTCTCGCCGGCATTGGCACCGGAGCCGAGTTGACCAGAACCGACTGGATCTGTGGTCGCTGCATCGATCGGTGATGCAGCGCTGCCGGCAGCGGCCACCGGAGCCAGCGGTGGGTCGGCCTGCTCGTACGATTCGACTACCCGATCGAGAAGCGCGTCTACCGGGTCGATCCCGACGGCATCCAGTTCGAGGCCGGTCATGTCGGCGATCTGTTCTTCCGGTGACTGTGTGGCGTCGGCGAGCAGGTCGGTCAGCCACCGATCGGAACCCAGTCCGGCTTCCGGCGGCTGACTGGTGGGACCGGCGTAGTGCAGAGCCTGCACGAGCAAACTGTGTGTCACCAGGTCATGCGGCGTTAACGCGACGTCGGGCACGTGGAGCCGGGCGCGGCTCGTGCGGGCCGCAGCCAGCGCCGATCCGATACCTTCGGCCTCGCGGTAGATCAAGCGTCGGATTTTTTCCTGACAGTGACCGGGCACGAAGAAGATTTCCGGCACCGCTGCGCTGCCGGCGCCGTCGCTGCTCGCTTGGAACAGCTGTTCGCTATAGCGCTGCATCCAGGGGCGCGGTGTGTCGGCCTCGGGGATCTGTGAGCTGACCTGGGACGAGCAAAGCGGGTGCCGCTCGAGCAGGAAACCGACACCGTTGTGCAACCACGACCACGGCAGCATTAGTCGCGGCGGGACTGTCACGATGTGATAACCCACCAGTGGGTCGATATCGGTCCGGCCGAGATTCGGTACCCGAGCCCCGGCGCGATTGTCTTGGGGTCGGAACGCCTGCGGATCGCCGGCGACGAGCGCCTGGAACAGTAACCGGCCCACAGCGGCCATGCGCTCGGTGACCAGCACACCGTCCAGTCCTTCATGCTGCTGCAATTCGCTTATCCCGGACGTCAAAATGGTCGCTTCGTCCAGCAGAGCGTCCAGTTTCTGGCTAGTTCCGGCTACGGGTAGCTCGATATCGATCCAGCGCATGGAGGCCTCCAGCGCGCGGGGATTCACCACCGGTTCGTCCAGGCGGACCTTGGGCGGCTATTGGTGGACAATTCGGGGTTTAAAGGGCCCCGACGTCGCGGTTATCGGGTCAATAGAATGCAGGATGTATGCCGGGGATGTGTTGGCGGTGGTGCCCAGGGGGAGACTCGAACTCCCACGAGGAGAACCCCACTACGACCTGAACGTAGCGCGTCTACCAATTCCGCCACCTGGGCACCGTAACGTGCAGTCACTCCCGGACAGTGCACCTCTTCAGCGCACCTGGCCGTATGGCCGCCAATCACGGGAGGGCGCCGAAATCTAACGACTATCGGTCCGGATGTCAACCGACTGAGATCGGTCGAACCGGCGTGACGCTTGTCTACCTGGAAAGCAGGTGCTAGGTTCTCTTGCTGTCGATCGGCGAGGTGTCCGCGGCCAGACGAGGGCGCGGTATTCGGTGGGACGGGAGTGGTCATGGCCCGCGGTAAACAGCCTAGCGGTATCAAGATCATCGCCAAGAACCGGCGAGCCCGGCACGAGTACCATATCCTCGACAGGTGGGAGGCTGGTCTGGTACTGGTAGGTACTGAGGTCAAGGCGCTGCGTGCGGGCCGGGTGAATCTGGGCGATGCTTACGGGGAGATCCGCAAGGGAGAGGTGTGGATCGCCAAGATGCACATCGGTCCTTATGATCAAGCCAACCGGCAGAATCACACGCCGTTCCGGCGGCGCAAGATGTTGCTGAACCGGCGTGAGATTCGTAAGATCCTGCCGCGTATCGAGGAGCAAGGCCTGACCCTGATACCGCTGATGATCTACTTCAAGAAGGGGCGGGTGAAACTCGAGATAGGTCTCGGACGGGGCAAGAAACTGCACGACAAACGCGACTCCAAGGCCAAGCAAGATGTCGAGCGGCGCATGGCCCAGGAATTGGGACGCCGCAAGCGCGAAGAACGCTGAGCCAGAGAGGTGACGCGAGCATGCTAGCGAAGACAACCACGACCTGGAAACCGCCGTGGGCCCCTGCCGGCGCAACCGTGGTGACGCTTGCCGCCTGTCTGTTCGTTCTCGTGGCAGCCGGGTCGGATGTGCGGGCCCAAGAGGGCTCGGCCCCGGACGATTACCGCGATCCGCTGGCGTTTTTCCGTGCCGATATGGAGGCGCAAGACTATCCGGTGACCATCGCCTACCGCGGTACCGGCGAGGTGCGACGTTTCCACGGCCGGCGGTTGCTGGTCGGGTCACAGGAGTCGTACCTGCGCTCGGCCACGGTGGCGAGCATCTTCCAGGCTAGCCGTCTCTGGGACGGCGTGCAGCTCCGGTTGACCTTGCAGGTGCAGGACAAGCGCTTCCAGTTGACCGCCGGTACCCGGCTGGTGGTGACCGAGCACGAGGAGATTCTGCTGCCGGTACCGGTGCTCTTTGTCGACGGCGATCTGTGGCTGCCGATGGTTTTCTTGACCGATCTGCTCGGGCCGCAGACGCGGCAAATGGTGGTGTGGGATCCGGCTACCGATCGCCTCGAAGTGGGCAGCGCCGAGTACGATATCATCGGTCTGCGGGTCGAGGACACCGGCCGTGCCACCGCCGTACGCGTCGAGTGCAAACGTCCGTTCGGTTTCCGCGCCACGAGCTCCGGTCCGGGCGTCATCGAACTGAAGATTTATGGCGGTCTGGTCGATCCTGCGGAGGTTGCACGACACACCCCGAGCGGCCTGGTCCTGGGGGTGCGTAACAGCCAGCGACGCGACCACGCGCTGATCACCGTCTTGGTCGACGATCTGGTGGGGTCCTTCCGCACCTCTACCGGTCAGGACGGCAAGGAGATCGTACTGATTGTCGAGGAGGAGCAGGTCTCGGCCCTGCCGGACGTGGTGCCGCGCGGCCGTGTCGACGTCCTGAGCGGGCCGGTGCCGGCAGATGTGACCCGCGCCATTGCCGTGCGCACGGTTGTGATCGACCCCGGCCACGGGGGTGACGATCACGGGACCGGCGGGCCGCGCGGACTGCTCGAGAAGAACGTGAACCTCGCCGTCGCGCGCGCGCTCAACAATTACTTGACCGACGCCGGCCTGACCGTGGTCATGACGCGCAACAGTGACGAGCAGCTACCTCTGGCCAAGCGATCGGAACGGGCGAACCAGGCCGGTGGCGATATTTTCATCAGCCTGCATTGCAATAGCTGGTTCTCCGAGAGTGCGTCGGGAGTCGAGACCTACTTTCTATCGCCGGCAAAGTCGGACTGGTCCAAGAGTGTCGAGCGGCTGGAGAACCGAGCCGACGGTCAGGTGGGGGATGTCGAGTTCATCGTCTGGGATCTGGTACAGAACCAGTTCATCTCCAGCAGTAGCGATCTGGCCGAGTTGATCCAGGACGAGGTGACTGGACGTCTCTCGATTCCCGACCGCGGCGTGCGCCAGGCCGGGTTCCGGGTGCTGGTCGGGGCGTACATGCCGGCCGTACTGGTGGAGATGGGTTTTCTGAGCAACCCGGGCGAAGCGAGGCGCCTCGCCGATCCACAGTACCACCGGCGGTTGGCCGAAGCTTTGGGCAGGGGGGTGCTCGCCTTCAAAGCGCGTTATGAGAAGGCCGGCAGCGGAGGTGTCAGTGCCGGCCGCAGTGCGAGCGGCGACCCGGCTGCCGGTGGCGATTCCGTTGGTGACGACGAACAGGAGCGGCGGTGAACGATCGGCCCAACAGCGATGACCGTCGGGATGGACCGGCCGATCGTCGGCGCCAGCCCGGCGATCCTCGGCTCGACCTCGGTGATCTTCAACCCGAGCGCCGGCGGCCGTCCATGCGTCACAGTTCTGAGCGGCGACGGCTGTCACGGCCGTTGCTGGTGGTCGTGGCCTTGCTGGTGATCGGCGGTGGCTTCGGGTTGTGGTACCTGTTGCGCGACCGCGGAGCGGCGGACTACCTGCCGCCCGAGGGCGAGGCCGCCCTCGATTCCGAATTCGGTCCGCCGGCCGGTGACCGCGCGGTGGTGCTCGTCTTTCCGGAGTGGGACGCCATGGGCTTCGTATCGGAACAGCGCCAGATCCCCAGCCGCGCGCGTCCGGACGAGGACTTGCTGAACTTGATGGTGACGCTCTGTGCCGGTCCGCAGATCAGCGGCGCAGTCAGCGCCATCCCCCGGGGCACGCGGCCGCTGGCGGCGTTTTACGATCGGCCGGACCAGAGCGTGGTCGTGGATTTCTCGTCGGAACTGATCACGCGGCATCCCGGCGGCGCGGCAGCCGAGCTGGCCACGCTGGTTTCCATCCTGCGCACCGTCGCGCTCAATTTTCCCGAGGTGACCAGCTGCTTGATCCTCGTCGACGGCGCCCAGGTCGAAACCCTCAAGGGCCACCTGAATCTCGACCGGCCGTTCGATCTGCGAAGGTGGTTGTAGATGGCAGCCCGCGGCGGCGATCAGCCCGTGAATGAATCGAAAACGGGCGGCGACACGGATCGTCCCATCGGGATTTTCGACTCCGGGATGGGTGGGCTGACCGTACTGCAAGCGCTCGCCGATCGACTCCCCGCCGAGGATCTTATCTATTTCGGCGACACGGCGCGCGTACCGTACGGCACCAAAGGTGCGCAGGCCGTGCGTACCTTCGCGCGGCAGGATGCGGAATTTTTGCTGTCGCTCGGGGTGAAGATGCTGGTCGTCGCGTGTAATACCGCCAGCGCGTTTGCCCTCGACTACTTGACCGAGGTCTGTCCGCTACCGGTCCTCGGGGTGATCGCGCCCGGTGTGGCGACCGCACTCGAACATACGCGCGGTGGCCGGGTCGGCGTGATCGGAACCAGCGGTACGATCCGCAGCGGCCAGTACCAACACGGCCTGGCGGCATCGATTCCCGAGGAGCGCATCTTTGCCCGCGAGTGCCCGCTCTTCGTACCGCTGGTCGAGGAAGGTCTGCTCGACCATCCGTTGACCGACCTGGCGGTACGTGAATACCTGACTCCGTTGCGCGAGGCGCGCATCGACACGCTGATCCTCGGTTGTACGCATTACCCGGTACTCAAGCCGGCCATTGCGCGCTTCATGGGTACGGAGGTCAGACTGGTGGACTCGGCCGATTCGCTTGCTGCTGCGGCCGCTCACTGCCTTGCCGATCGGCAGCTCGCGCACGAGCCGCGTGAGCGGCGTGGCGAGCTGACCTTTTATCTGAGCGATATCCCCTGGAAGTTCACCGAGGTCGGGGAACGTTTTCTCGGGCAGCCGATCACCGACGTGACCACCGTGAGCCTGGATGAACTCGCGCGCGAGCGCAGCGACCCAGGATCTGTTCGAAAGGATACCTCGTGACCGAACGTGCCAGCGGACGCACCGAGACGCAACTGCGCCCGACCCGCATCACGCGGGACTACTTGCCCCACGCGGAGGGGTCGTGCCTGATTGAAATGGGCAACACCCACATCATCTGTACGGCGTCGATCCAGAACGGCGTGCCGCGCTGGCTCAAGGGCGGTGGCCAGGGCTGGGTCACCGCCGAGTACGGTATGCTGCCGCGTAGCACCGGTGAGCGGATGCGGCGTGAAGCGGCCGGCGCCGGCGGCCAGGGTGGGCGCACCATGGAGATCCAGCGGTTGATCGGCCGTAGCCTGCGCGCGGTGACCGACATGGTCGCCCTCGGCGAGTTGACCGTGACCCTCGACTGCGACGTGATCCGCGCCGATGGCGGCACGCGCTGCGCTTCGATCAACGGTGCTGCGGTGGCGCTGTGGGACGCGCTGTCGAGGCTCCGTTTACAGCGTCACCCCATGCGTTCGATGGTCGGCGCCATCAGCCTCGGGGTGGTCGACGGGCAGATCCTGATCGACCTGGACTACAACGAGGACTCCACCGCGGCCACCGACATGAACGTGGTGATGGCCGAAAGTGGCGGTTTGATCGAGGTCCAGGGCACCGCCGAAAAGGAGCCGTTCGCCCGCGAACAGCTCGACCGCATGCTCGATCTCTCGGCGGCGGCCATCACCAAGATCAACCAGTTGCAACACAAGGTACTGGAGACCGAAGCCGGCTAGCGCGGCTAGCTCGGCCAGGAGGCGACCATGGCATCGGCGACACGGAAAATCGTGCTGGCAAGCCGCAACACGGACAAGCTGCGCGAGCTGCGTGAATTGTGCGCCGGACTACCGTTCGAGGTGGTCAGCGCGTTGGACTACGACGGGTTGCCCGACGTGATCGAGGACGGAACCACGGCCCAGAGCAACGCCAGCCGCAAGGCGGTCGTCACCGCGGCGTTCACCGGCGAGATCGCCATCGCCGACGACACGACGTTGCAAGTCGACGTCCTCGGCGGTCTGCCGGACGTGTTCGCCGCGCGTTTCGCCGGCAGTGACGCCACCTACACCGACAATTCCGCCCTGCTGCTCGAACTGCTCGCAGCGGTCCCTGACGGGGAGCGTCAGGCGCGCTTCGAAACCGTGGTGGTGTGGGTCGATCCGCAGCCGAGCGCAGCGATCGCGACCGGCGGTCAGGTCGTCGCACCGGCGCGGCAGGGCTGGCTCCGCAACCCGTTCGCGAGAGTGCTGCAGGTCCGCGACGGCGCCGATGAGCCGGAGTTCGTGAACCGACACGCCGATCACTGCCGCGAGTGGGATCAATACCGCATCGAGCACGGGGCTCTCTATAGCCCCGGCGGCGTCGACCGTGACGAGGTACGTGCCGTGCTCGACCGCTTGAGCGCACCGTATCTCGCCGGTGGCCGCCCGCCCGGTGCCGAAGAGACGGCGGTCCAGTTGCCGGACACGCGGCTCTGGTCCGTGAGCGGTCCGGAGAGCGAC
>JAUVBS010000287.1 GCA_030591105.1 bacterium
CCGGTGGCGGCGAACCACTTGGTGGTCTCGTGCCAGCTCGAATCGCCGAGGTTACGATGGGTCAGTACGCCGGCCCCCCACTTCTGCGTCAGCGATACCCGCAGCTTGTGGGTCATCGCCGGCTCGGGCAACAGTACATCCCTGACCAAGTATTGACCCCGAATCTGCGTGAAGGCCGAGTGCGAGATCTCGTCGTCGTCGGTGTAGTACGGCGTGTCGTAATAGCGGAACTGGTAATCGCCGCGCAACCGCTGGGTGTCGATGGCGGTCTGCTCCTCATCGGTATAGACGACGAAATCGCGCAAGTTGCGATACGCCCAGTAGCGGAGCCCTTCGCTGCGCCGCAACTGACGCGCATTCTCGAAACCGCCGAGCCGCTCGCGAGCCGCCAGGATGTTCGCCGCGTCGACCGGCGATACGTTCTGGAACGACTGCAGATCGAACAGATCGAGGCCGTTGATGTCGTGGGGCGAGCGCATCATGTCGAGGTACTCGTCGACCAAACCCTCGTTGGACCCCTCCTGACCGAGATAGCGGCGTACCTGACGGTAGCTGGCCGAAAGCCGCGCAATCTCCTTGGACACCGGCGGCGGCGGCATGGTTGCGACCAGCGGTTTGATCCGCTGGAGCAGCTCCGGCGTCACACCCGGCACGTCCATCAGGTCGTAGATGTTGTCGAAGTAACGAACGAAATCGCGGTAGTCGATGATGGCGTACGCCACCGGCTCGGGGATGGGTAGGGCCAGGACTTCCTCGGCCGAAGCGCGATTCAAATCGAGCTTGCCGTGTTGAGCGTCAGAACGGCTCAGGTCGCCGGCGCCTGCTTGCGCCGACTCGGCACCTTCGGCTGGGCGCAGCTCGGCAGCATCGGCCGGGCGAGGCACGATACCGCCTCCGCCGACCGTCAGCCACGCCGCCACGACGAGGACGACGGCGCACAGGCCGGAGAATGAGCTCGGGAACTTCAAGGCGTCTCACCGCTCCAAGCGAAATTCAAGCCGAACTGATGGGAACCGTCCAGGGTGCCACCGCCGCTGGAATAGCCGTAGTTGACGGCGAAACCCTTGAGTTCATAGCCGAAGCCGACGGTAAGCTTGCTGGGATTGGTCAGTACGCCCGCGCGCAGGAAAAATCCCTGCGCGAGCATCATCTCGACCCCTCCCTTGTACATGACCGACTCGCCTTGCCGCGCCTCCAATTCGAAAGTCGTGATCACGCCGAGGTACGGCTGGTAGCTGATACCACCCTGCAGGAGCGGCGGAATCTTCTCGTGATCCCGCCCGATGTGGGGATTGTTGATGTTCTTGACCAGCGCGCCGATCTTGGTCCGTTCATGCAGAGTGACCAGCAGCCCCACGTCGATGCCGAAGCTCCAACCGTCACCCGGGTCCTGGCCATGGATGTCGGTGCCCTGGTCGACGTGATAGAAATCGAGGGAATAGCCGAAATCGATCGTCGTGTGCATATCGTGGTAGAGCCCGATGCCGTGGCTCAGCGACAGGGCGGTTTCCTTCAGCAGGCTGTTGTCCTCGTGGACGCCACCGAAATCGCTCTCGTAGCTGACCCCGAAGTAGCGCAGGCCCAGCCCCAGCGTACCGGCGCGTGGACTGAGCGGAATCGCTCCGCCGGCGTAAAGCAGATCGGTGAAGCCCAGACCGTAGGGCCGGACGAAACTGGTGCCGATGGCCGGACGCCCGAACAGCGCCAACGCGGCGGGATTCTGGTAGGAAGCGAAGGCGGCGTCCGGTACGGCGACGCTCGCTTCACCCATGGCCCGCGCGCGCGGGCTGATCGGCGAGTTCGAGAAGAACGCTTGCGCCGGCGCGGCTGCCAGACCGAGCAGTGCCAACAGGAGGATCACCGTCAGATTGCGCTTCATCGCTCGCCCTCTCTCAGTAATCGAACCGGGTGGCCACGACCACCGGCGCGGTCCGGGTCTCCTCCTCGCCGGTGCCTTCCTTGACCACCGACAAGTGCACGACGTACATCCCGCCCGGCACCAGTTCGAACGTCTCGTTGCGGCCGTCCCAGACCAAAGTCGACGGCGCCTCCGGGTTGACCGAGATCCATCCTTCGAAGCGGCTGTCGTAGAGCGTGATGACGAGTTGGCCGGCGAGATTGAAGATCCGCAACTTGGTTTCACTACCCGATGTCGTGACGACCTCGATGGGAAATTCGTCGCCCCGGGCGGGAACGAAGGTGCGCGCCGGCACGTTGAGAACGATCGTGTCGCCGATGTCGCCACCGCCGCCGCCTGCCGGCCGCGACGGTTGCGCCGTCGCGGGGGCAAAGGTGTTGGGCCAGTCCTCACTCACTTCGTTGCGGCCGTCGACACCGTTGCTCCCGCTGTCGGTCTGATTGCCCTCGTCGGGATCGACACGGACGTACGCTTCTCCGTACCCGTGCTCCACGTCGATGGGGGTCTGGTCAGCGACCGCCGTCTCGGGTAGGTAAGTCGAGCCACCGATCGTCACACCGGTCTTGCTGAACATGAAAGAATTGCTGGTGGCCGTCGGCATCCAGACGAAGATATCGACGTCGGTGACCAGATCGCTCGCGCCGTCCCAGTAGTACACGGTCAAGCTCTCGCCGCCATTGGACAACGTCGGCGTCGAACCGGGACCGACGATGCTGTTGTCGCTGCTGCTGGTGCCAAAGACCGGCTCCATGGCTTGCACAGCGCCTGCCCCTTGCCCGTCGTCGTAGAGCACCAGCCCCGGCAGGTAACCGTAAGTGTCCAAGAAGGCAGCAGCGCCGGCCACGGCGATGGCGATCGAGTCGCCGGCGGCGAGTACGAAGCCGTCCGGGAACTTCGCGTGGAAATCGCCGAAGGCGCCACCACCAACGGAATCGCGGGTCGGGGTTCCCGCGGCGATTTGCCAGTAGTACTGACTGTTGGGGGCGTAGATCGCGTCGCTGAGGTAGTACTGGCTCAGGTCGACATCTTCGGTGGATGGGTTGTAGACCTCGACAAATTCGGCGTCTGATCCCTGGACGCATACCTGCGAGAACAGGAGCTTGAACGGATGATCGCCCGGCAGCGGAGCCCCGGCCACGGTGTACGATGCCGTGAAGCGGGGCGCTCCAACCGGATAACTCGCGGCTACGGTGTTCTCGCCCGTCGCCACCAGGTACCAACGCACTTCTGCGCCCTCGGGTTGGCCCGGTATGACCGCGGTCCAGGTGCTGTCACCGTTATCGGTGGCCGTCAGGTCGGTGGCGCTACCGCCATCCACCGCGTAGGTGAGTGTCACTCCGCTCACGGCGCCGTAGGCGATGACCGAGGCGGTTACCGTCACATCCTCCTCGGCGTCGATCTGACCACCACCACCTTGAACGGCCAGCACGATGGGGGCTGTCGAGAAGAGACTCGCCGGCGCGGCAGGCAACGCGGCCGTGACGTTGTTCTGCCAGGTGCTGTCTAGATCTTCGCTGGTTTCGTCATGGCCGGTCAAGCCGTTGCCGCCGCTGGTGGTCTCGTTCCCCTCGGAATCGGCCGAACGGCGTAGAGCGAGTCCGGGATTCGGCCACTGCGCGGCAGCCGGCAGTTGGTTGGCGACCGGCGTATCGGGCAGATACTGCGACAGCCCCTCGTTGTCGTCCGGCCCGTCGATGGACACTCCGGTCTTGTCTACCCGATAGTGCTCGAGTCCTCCCCAGAGCAGATAGTCGACATCCTCCACCAGGTCGGTGGCGCCGTCCCAGTGGTACATCACCAGGCAGGCCTGGCTGCGCAAGTGCGGCGTGTTCGACCCGGCGTAGGAGACACCGAGCCCCTTGCCGATCGCATGGGGGAAGGCCGGCAACA
>JAUVBS010000179.1 GCA_030591105.1 bacterium
GGTCGCCAGTTCGAGGAACACGGCGGCGGATTGGTGTGTCTGCGGCGCCTCTTGCTCCTCTACAACCAGGCGCCCTTGACCGGAACCGACGTTCAATCCCACGCCCAGCATTACACCGATAACGGCCGTACACCATAAACGGGATACCGATTTTCTCGCGCAGGGAGCAGTCGTCACGTCGCGCTCTCTCGGTCAGGGTCCTGAGTCGTACTCCGGATGTCAGGGGCAAGCAGCATGCCATGCCCCGTGATGAGCGGCGTGACCGCTCCTGGGACCGATTCTACCCCAAAACCGCTCTCCTTGGCTACCCGTCGCCACCCCGAACGGCACGTGCATTCTGTCGCGACGTGCCCAAAAGGCCCCACAGCGCCCCACCAGGTGGACACTTGATCCTTACCCTATCCCTGCGAAAATAGGTCTGTCTGGGGCCACCCGCGGTAGGCCGGAGGGCGAGCAGGGCGGGAAACGGAGCTTGCGAGCTTCGGCGTGGCAGGACTACCGGGGGCCCCGAGGGTCCCGAGGAGGCCTTGGTCGCTGCCAAACCGCCGGTCCGGGAAGTCTGGGAGTACGCAAGACTGGTCGTCGCCATTGCCAACGCCGGTCAGGCGCCGATCGGTCGTCGGCTCGGTCGGGCGTCGCGAAAATCCGGACTCGAACCTACATGGCCGGCTGCGCCCGTTTGCGATCCGCCACCCGCCGTTCGTACCACCAGACCAGGATCGGGCTGGCGATGAATATCGACGAGTACGTACCGACGAGCACCCCGATGACGAGGGCGAAGGCGAAGTCGTGAATCACCGGTCCGCCGAACAGATAAAGCGACAACGCCACCATCAGAGTGGTCAACGAAGTCAGGACCGTGCGACTGAGACATTCGTTGATCGAACGGTTGATGACCTGCCGGTACGATTCCTTGCGGCGCAGCTTCATGTTCTCGCGGATCCGGTCGAACACCACGATCGTATCGTTGAGCGAATAGCCGATGATCGTCAAGAACGCGGCGATGATCGAGAGCGAGATCTCCAGGTTCAACACCGAAAAGATACCGAGCGTCAGCGTCACGTCGTGCACCAGCGCGACGATCGCCGCGACTCCGTAGCGGAACACGAACCGCACACTGATGTACAGGACGATCAGCAGCAGAGCGGCCAGCACCGAACTCTGCGCGGCAGTCTTCAGCTCGCCACCGATCTTCGGCCCCACGGATTCTTCCCGGCGTACCTCGACCGTGCTACCGGGCAGACCCTCCTCGACCGCGTCGAGCAGCACCTGAGCCGCGTCGAGCACCTCTTCTTCGGTGCGCGGCAAGACGATCAGAAACTCATCCGCCGCGCCGAAATCCTGGACCTGCACACCGGAGAGACCTTGCCTCTCCAAGGACGCGCGCAACTGACTGATCTCCGGCGCCGGATCGATTTTCACCTGTAACTCGGCGCCGCCGGTAAAATCGATACTCAGATGCGGCCCACCATGGGCGATCAGCGAACCGATACTCAGGACGATCAGCATCGTCGAAAGTATGAAGGCGACCCGCATCCCGCCCATGAAGATGATGTGCGTATTCCGGAAGAACTCCATCGTACCATTCACCTTCCCCGGCCCGACAGGCCCCGCATTCGGGCGTCGTCGTGCGGCACTCAGGCCAGCGCAGCGGAACGCTCAGACGTTGATCCGCTGGTGCCCCTTCTTGCGGGTCATAATCTCCATGATGACGCGGGACTGGACCAGCGCCGTGAACAAACTCGCCAGGATACCGATGGTCAGCGTGACCGCGAAGCCGAGGATCGGGCCGGTGCCGAACCAGAGCAAGATACCGGCAGCGATCAGCGTCGTCACGTTGGCGTCGATAATCGTGCGGCTCGCATTGGCGTAACCGCTTTCTACCGCCGCTCTGACCGTCTTGCTCTTACGGAGTTCCTCGCGGATGCGCTCGTTGACCAAGACGTTGGCGTCGACCGCCATGCCGATGGTCAAGATGATGCCGGCAATACCCGGTAAGGTCAGCACCAGGCTGAACTGGGCCAGGATCGCCAGTAGAATGATGATATTGGTGACCAACGCCACGACCGTGACCACACCGGCGCCACCGTAGTAGACGATGATGAACAGCACCACTATCGCCAAGCCGAACAACGCGGCGGTGACCCCCTGACGGATCGAGTCGCGGCCGAGGCTCGGCCCGACAGTCCGCTCCTCCTCGATGTGCACATCGGTCGGTAGTGCGCCCGCGCGCAGCAGCAAAGCCAGGTCGCTGGCTTCGGCGTTGGTGAAGCGACCGGTGATCGTACCCGAACCGGTGGGGATCTTACCCTGGATGGTCGGGGCCGAATTGACTTGCCCGTCGAGGCTGATCGCGAGCTTTCGGCCGACGTTGTCACCGGTGACCTTGGCGAACTGTCGGCCTCCCTTGCGGTCGAGGGAGAACTCCACCTGCCAGTTGGCAGGGTAGTTTGGATCGGGAGAAGTGCGGGCATCGGTCAGCCGGTCGCCGGTCAAGCTCGGGCTGTCGGAGACGAGATAGAGCGGTCGCAAACGTTGGTCGCCCTGTAGCGTCACCGTCTCCATGCCGAACTGGAATTCCGTGCCGCGAGGCATGGCGCGCAGTTCGACCGCTTCGTCGACCAGCCGACGCACGCGGGCCACATTGCGCTCTTCCACCCACAACGGTGTGCCGTAGTTCTGTAGCTGGGGCTGGTAGATAACGCGCGAGCTGAAAGGGTACTCGCGTAGCATTTCCGCAGCCGGCTCGCCAGCCAGCGCGTCATCCTCGTCCAGAGCAGAGGGTAACTCTCCGAAGGGATTCTCGGCAGTGTCGGCGGCAGCGACAGCGGCTTCGGCCTCGTCGGCAGAGGCATCGCCTGCAGTGTCAACCGCCGCATCGGCGAAATCTTCCGTCGGGTCGGCGACGCCCTCAATGAGCCCTGCCTTACGCAGCGCCTCATCGACCTTGGTCACCGCGTTCTCGTACTCTTCCAGCGGCCGTACGAGGCGGAACTCGAGCTGGGCTGTCTGTCCGATCAGTCGCTTGGCGCGTTCGGCATCGAGCAGCCCCGGCAACTGGACGACGATACGGCTGGTCCCTTGCGTCTGGATGACCGGCTCGCTGACGCCGAACTGGTCGACGCGGTTGCCGACGATTTCACGCACGCGCTGCAGAGCGTCGCGCGCCTGATCGGCCGTCATACCGGTGGTGTCGATCTCCAGGACCAGGTACATGCCGCCTTGCAAGTCCAGACCCTGGCGGATCGCCTTCTCTTCGAGGTTCGCCAGCTGCTCGGCGCGTTCGGGATCACTCCGCGCCACCTCTTTGTCCTCCGCCGACATCAGAGCCAAGCGGATGGTCGGTAGTAGCCCCCAGACAGAAAGCAACAGGACGACGACAACCAGTACACCCCTGATTCGCAGGGAACGATTCATGGACTCTCTCCCGCGTCTACTGGACCGGCGGCCCGTAACGTGGCGGCCGTTTCCGGCAAGCACAAAAAAACGCCTAAGACGGGACCCGGCTGAGGGGTCAAGAAAGGCATCAAGGCGTATCCAAGACATAATCGAGGCGCACTGAGAAAGTCCGCCCCGCCGAAAAAAATGACGAGCAGAATAATAACACATCGCCGGCGTAGATGCCAGGAATTCGGTCCAATACGGGATATGGATCGGTACCCGGTCAGGTTTCGGCGATCGTCCGTAACTCGTACTGCCGCCAGCCGAGTCCGATCCGCTCGGCGTGGGCAATTTGCGGCTCCGGATCGGGTTGGTCACCGACCCACCCCGCCAGCGGCCGACCAGTCACCTCGGTGATGAGGTCGAGTGCGGCCTGGTCGACCGCCACCGGATCGGTCGAGGCGAGGATACCGATGTCCGGGAACAGCGCCGGCTCCGTCTGGCCGACTCCGGCGTCGTTCCGCGTCACGCCGAGCAGGAAATTCAGGTAGGCACTACGGTTCGGCTTGTCGGCAACCACACCCAGAGCATGCTCAGCGACCCGCTCCTGAAAAAGGGGGCTGCCGGCGGCCATATCCGGACGGATGCCCTCCAGGTAGCAGACAGTCATGCACTGCCCACAACCGCTGCACAGTTCGTGATCGATGGCGCCGCGACCTTCGACCAAGCCGATGGCCGCGAAGCTACAGACCTCCATGCAGACCCCGCAGCCGGCACACAGGGCGGTATCGATCTTTGGTTTGAGGGCCTCTGTCTGCAACAGTTTGGCAGCTCGCGGGGCCAGGCCGTGGCCGAGACTCATGATCGCGCCCGCGAAACCGGATTGCAGATGACCGCTGCAGTGGCTCAACACCACCAAGCCGGCAGCAGCCGCCGCCGCCGTCGCGACGTCGACACGCGCGAGGTGTCGACCCGGCACCGCAACGTTGTGCTGAGCCTCGCCGGCCACACCGTCGGCCACCAAGTACACCGCGCCGGCGTTCGCCGGTACGAAGCCGCGCTCAGCGGCGTGTCGTAGCTGCGTGACCGCATTACTCAGCTCGCCGCGGTACAACGAGCAGGTGTCGGTGTAGAACGGCAGCAACCCGCGGTCGTGCAGACGGCGCGCCAGCGGCGCCAGCCAGGCCGGGGCCAACGGCGCGGGACGTCCCCGTTCGCCGACTTGCACCTTCAAGGCGATCCGGGCCCGACGATCCCAGTGCTCCTCGACCCTCAAGCGCCCGAACAGCCGCGCGACCAGCTCGCCCACCCGGTAAGGGCCATCGCGGCCGGAGGTCGGCAAGAAGAAAACATCGGGCACGGATACTCTCTCCGCGTTGCAGTGCCGGTTGCCGGGTAGCTCAACCATCTTGCCTGGCCGCGCGGCGCAGCGCGATCAGTTCTGACACGGTCACGAACCGAACACCCGCGGCGATCAAACGCGGGATCTCCGCGCGCAGCACCTGTAGGGTTTCCGCGTGCGGATGGCCGATACCGAGGGCGAAGCCTCCCGACCGGGCCGCGCTGACCAGTTGGCCAAGATTGCGGCGCACCTCGGCGGCGTCATCGTGGTTCGCATCGAGGAATATCCGGTTACGCTCAGCAGCCAGACCAGCGCGCACTGCTTCGCGATAGCCCACCGACTCGGTCGCAGTCATGCTGTCGACGAAGTAAAGCCCGCGTTCGGCCAGCACCGCCATCAATATGCGCATGGTCGCCCGGTCGGTCGTGGCCCGGCTGCCCATGTGGTTGTTCACACCGCGGACCGTCGGTAAAGCGGTCAGCGCCCGATCGACCAGAGCGGCGACCTGGCTCTCGTTCATCCCGACCGTAACCGGATCCGGCCCGGGATTCACTTCGGGATA
>JAUVBS010000266.1 GCA_030591105.1 bacterium
ATGGTAAACCGAGTGTCGAGGTGCTCGAGGACAACTGCATGTTCTGCGCGAACTGCTTCACGGTTTGCCCGAGCATGACCATGGCCGATCCGTTGAACGACGGCATCTCGATCTGGGTCGGCGGCAAGGTGTCCAACGCCCGGTGCGAGCCGAAGTTCTCGCGCCTGGCGGTGCCGTTCATACAGAACAATCCGCCGCGGTGGCCGGAAGTGGTCGAAGCGGTCAGGACCATTGTCGAGTGCTGGCGCGAGGGTGCGCACAAGTACGAACGTGTGGGCGAGTGGATCGACCGCATCGGCTGGCCGAAATTCTTCCGGCTGACCGGGTTCGAGTTCACGAAGTACCATATCGACGACTTCAAGCACGCCGGCACCACGTACCACCGTTCGACGCACTTGACGTACGAGCGGAAGTAGGAAGGGTAGTCATGCCAACCGTCGAAGAGGTCATGGACCTGATGTTCAAGATGGTCGAGCGCGATGCTGGCCAGAAGAAGTACAAGCCGATGGACCTGACCAAGGCAACCAAGGAACGGTGGCCCGACGTGGACCGCAAGACGCCCAAGGCTGCCATCAAGGAACTGGTCGAAAGCGGCAAGCTGGTCTACACGTACTTCGGCGGCTCTTTTCTGGAGATTCCGCACCGGGAAGGCGCCGCCAACGACTAGTGTGGCGGCGTACTGGGTGACCCGGGAAGAGGTCCATGAAGAGACCGTTGCCACGTATTCTGGTCGCCGGAACCAGCGGTGATTCGGGGAAGACAGTGATCTCCCTCGGTCTGTTGGCGGCGGCCCGGCGTGAAGGCCTCCCGACGGCGGCCTTCAAGAAGGGGCCGGATTTCATCGACGCGGCCTGGCTGAGTTGGGCCAGCGGTCGGCCGGCTCGAAACCTCGACACCTTCATGGTGGGCAGGGACGAGGTCGCGAGGTCCTTTCGGCGCCACGCGGTGCCCGAAGGGCTCAACCTGATCGAGGGCAACCGGGGCCTGCTCGACGGCGTCGACGCCGCAGGGTCCCATAGCAGTGCGAGCCTTGCCCGCCTGACACGCTCTCCGGTCCTACTCGTTCTGAGCCCGGTGAAGGTAACCGCGACGGCTGCGGCGACGGTTGTCGGCCTGCGCAAGCTGGCAAGCGACGTGACCATCGCCGGGGTGATTCTCAACCAGGTGGCGGGCGAACGCCACCGGTCGGTGGTCACGCAGGCCATCGAGGAACATGCACAGGTCACGGTGCTCGGGGCGGTGCCGCGGATCGATGATCCGCTCCTGACGAGCCGTCACCTGGGACTGATACCGCCGGCCGAACACGAACCGGCGGCCGACTTACGCCGACGCCTGGCGCAACTGGTCACCGACCACTGCGACCTGGCGCGGATCTGGGAGATAGCCCGCGGCGCGCAGCCGCTAGCTCAGGAGCCAGCGACACCGGAGGTCAAGACGCGTCCGGCCGAGGCAAGCGCTGCGCGGGTGAAGATCGGTTACTTCAGCGACAGCGCGTTCACGTTTTACTACGTGGAGAACCTGGAGGCCTTGCGCGCTGCCGGTGCCGAGCTGATCGCGATTTCAGCTCTGAGCGACACACGGTTTCCGGAGATCGACGCGCTGTACATCGGCGGTGGGTTCCCGGAGACGCACACCGCGCAACTCGCGGACAATCGGGAGTTGCACGCCGGGGTCAAACGACTCGCCGCGGCCGGTCTGCCGATCTATGCCGAGTGCGGCGGACTGATGTACCTGGCCCGACGGCTGGAGCTCGAGGATCGGGAGGTGGCGCTGGCCGGTGTCTTGCCCATCACGGTGAAGATGCACCGGCGGCCCCAGGGCCACGGCTACGCTCGGGTGACCGTGGATCGGCCGAACCCGATTTTCGCCATCGGGACCGAGCTGGTGGGGCACGAGTTCCACTACTCGAACCTGGCGCCGAATCACGAAGCGGTCGAGACGGCCTACGCGGTCACAAGGGGAACCGGGATCGGCGCAGGACGCGACGGGATCGTACAAAATCAGGTGCTCGCCAGCTACTTGCACCTGCACGCGTCCGGGAGTGTGACCTGGGCAGCGGGTTTGGTCGCAGCCGCCCGACGCTACCGACGGAGCGGTGCGAATACGGATCGGGAAGGATGAACGCGGGCTGGCCGACGGGCCGGACCGTCACAACGGAAGAGTAGCAACGCCATGGTCAAGATCGTCAAGAAGAAGAAGCGCAAGCTGGGCGCCCGCACTGGGATCGGCGGCGGATCGCGTGAGCAGTCTTCACGCCGGCCGAGTTATGTTCCGAAGATCGCGCCCTGCGGTGGCAACTGTCCGGCGGGCAACAAGGTCCGGGCCATCATGCGCGTCATCAACAACTACGACTTCAAGAACCGCGGCGAGGAAGAGACCTGGCGCGAGTGCTTCGAGATATTCAGCGAGACCTCACCACTGCTATCGACCTGCGGCCGCGTCTGCCCCGCCGTTTGCGAGCAGAATTGCAACCGCAAGGACATCGACGAGAAACCGGTGCACATCCGTTGCGTCGAACGGTTCGTTGGCGACTACGCGCTGGAAAAGGGCTGGGCGTACGACACCAGTGGTGTCGAGAAACGGTCGGAGAAAGTGGCGGTCGTCGGCGCCGGACCGGCCGGTATCTCCTGCGCTTACCACCTGGCCCGTAACGGCTACGGCGTGACTTTGTACGAGGCGTTCCCCAAGGCGGGCGGCATGCTCCGCTACGGAATCCCCGATTACCGCCTCCCCCAGGACGTGCTGGACGCTGAGATCCAGCGGGTGCTCGATATGGGAGTCGAACTGAAGACCGACTGTACCGTCGGCAAGGATATCCCCTACGACGAGGTCAAGAATAGCCACGCGGCGGTGTTCATCGGTCTCGGCGCGCACAAGGGTTACAGTCTTGGCGTTGCCGGCGAGGATGCGACCAACGTGATGTCGGGGGTCGAGTTCCTGAACCGGATCAACGCGGGCGAGACCGTTGATGTCGGTAGCAAGGCCGTGATCATCGGCGGCGGCGATACCGCCATCGACGCGGCGCGTCTCGTACGACGCCTCGGCGGCGAAGCGAACATCGTCTACCGCCGCACGCGCAAGGAGATGCCGGCCATCGAGCCGGAGATCGAAGAAGCGCTGGGCGAGGCGGTTCGGATCGACTACCTCGCCGCGCCGGTGGAGATCCTCAAGGACGGCGACCAGGCCGTCGGCATGCGGTGTATCCGCATGGAGCTGGGTGAGCCCGACGCCTCGGGTCGGCGACGCCCGGTACCCATCGAGGGATCGGAATTCGAGATCGACGCCACGTTCATCATCCCGGCCATCAGCCAGGAGCCGGACTTCGCACCGCTGGAGCAGCTACGCGAGGGCCGCGACTGGGTCAAGGCCGACGGCGACGGCAAGGTCACCACCACGGATGATCCTGTGTTCGCCGGCGGCGACGTGACCAACCTGGCGCTGGTCACGACCGCCATCGGGCAGGGACGCCAGGCGGCGGCGGCCATCGGTCGTCTGTTGACCGGTGAGCAGAAGCCGGCGATGCCGGAGAAACCGAAGGTCACCGCGAGTCAGATCTACAAGGACCACTGGCTCGAGATGAAGCAACCGACGGTGGCCGAAGAACACATCGCGGTGGCAGAGGCGCTGGCGGAGATGGCGCGCGAGACCACGCGCACTTTCACCGACGATGAGACCAAGACCGAGGCGGCGCGCTGCATGAGCTGCGGCGATTGCCTCGACTGCGAGAATTGCTTCAAGTTCTGTCAGGACAATGCAGTGATCCGTTAAAACGTTTCAAATGTATATAGATCTACTTGAAGATAAAAATATAGTCTATGGTTTACATGATGAGAACCATCAGTAGGCATGGGATACATAGAAACCCTTAAACATCCGGTCATTGCCAGACTTTCACTCATCCAACTCATCTCCTACTTTGGAACATGGTTTTCCCAGGTTGCCATCTTTTCCATGATCGTTGCTTACGGTGCAGATGCTATCACCATCGCTTTTACTGCTGCTATGGCAATGTTGCCTGCTGTCGTATTAGCACCTGTGATCGGTATTATTATTGACCGCATTGACTTTAA
>JAUVBS010000135.1 GCA_030591105.1 bacterium
CGCCGAACTCAGCCGCGGGCGCCTTTGGCTTCCCCGAGACCTTCGACGCGAACAACGTCAGGGTCTTCGTCGACGGCAACGGCAACAACACCTTCGAGCTCGGCACCGATACCGCCATTTACATCGACGAACTGGTGATGGATGCGACCATCACGGTCTTCGTCGTATCGGACATCCCGGCGGGTCAAGTGGACGCCGATGTCGCCTCTTACGATCTGATCGCGCAGACGGCTCAGGGCGCCGGTCCCGGGGCGCAGGGCGCTGACATCGTGACCGACGACGCCGCTAACCCCGACGATCCAGCCGTCGTGCAAATCGTGTTCGCGGACGGCGCCGGTTCGGCCGATGTGGCCAACGACGGCCAGCACTCGAGCCTGGACGGCTACATGGTCCTGACCGCCATGCTCAACGTCGCCAAGTCGGCAGACGTGGTCAGCGATCCGGTCAATGGCGCCGCGAACCCCAAAGCGATCCCGGGTGCCACGATGGCTTACACCGTCGACATCGGCAACACCGGTAACGCCGCGGCCGACAACGTAACCATCGACGATGCGATCCCGGCCAACAGCGCGTTCGTGGTCGGTTCGGTCACCACGATCCCGCCGCTCGGCGCCGGTGCGTCGGACGATTACAACGACGGCTCGGGCTGGGGCTACACCCCGGTCGCGGGAGCCGACGGCACCGATCCAACCGTGACTGCCGTCCGGGTGGTGTTCGTCAGCATCGCCAGCGCCGGCGCTGCTCGGGAGATTTTCGAGGTCCTGATCGACTAGGGCCGGCACGAAAATCCAGTCGCGAGCACGCTGTCGCGACGAGCGGACGGACGTCAAGTGGCGATGATGGTACGCGGCAATTTTAGCACGTGGCCTCCCGGCGGTGTGTCTTGGACACGGCTGGGTGTTCGGTTGCCTGTATGTGGGCTCCGGACACCCGGTCGTCGTCATGTGCGCCGCCGAATCGCTCCCTGGCGTCCCGGCGGAAGTTGGTCGGCCAGCCAGGTAATCTCACTATCACTGATCGTTCTGGCACTGCAGTTGGCGTTGACTCCAGCGGTGAGTTACGCCCAGACCCCACCCGGTACCATCATCGACAACACGGCCATCGCGAACTACGCGGTCGGTAACCTCGACGGTATCGTGACCGCTTCTAACCGAGTGAGAATCATCACTGTAGTCGAACGTACGCCGTCGGCACTGGAGATCCTGCAGTATGCTCCGGCCGACCCGGACGCCGAAATGGTCACCGTACCCCTGACGCTCTACAGCACCAGCGGTGCCGAGGCCGGACCGTTCATCGTATTGCCGCCACCGGTTCCTGCCGGTGGCAGCGATCCGCTCGATCTCACGCAACCGATTCCGTTGCACGGGACAGACCTCATCCACCAGGGCGAACCTCTGTTTCTGCGTGTGACCGATCCAGACCAGAATCTCGACCCGCTGAGTACGCAAACTGTACTCGTGACAGTCACTGTCGACGAGCGCGGCGAGCACGAACTGCTGCGCTTGAGCGAGACCGGACCCAATACCGGAATATTCGTCGGTTACATCCAGTCCACCGGCCAGACAGTACCGTCTGCCAACGACGGCGCCCTCGCGGTCGCGGCCGAACTACGGATCGTATCGCTATACACCGACGTGGCCGATGCTGGCGATTGGACCACAGTCACAGCACTGGTCGATCCGGCCGGCTACGTCTTCGCCAGTAGTGATGGGCAACCGGTCGACGGCGTGACGATCACCTTGATCGATGTGGCAACCGACCAACCGGCGACGGTCTTCGGCGACGACGGCGTGAGCGAGTTCCCGGCGACCATCGTCTCCGGCGGTACGGCGACCGACAGCGGGGGCAACCGGTACGACTTCGCACCGGGCCGTTATCGTTTCCCGTTCGTCGCTCCCGGTTCCTACCGCCTGGCAGCGGCGCCACCGGTCGGCTTCACTGCGCCATCGACGGTCCCGACGGCGGCTCTACAGCAGCTGCCAGGCGCGCCGTTTGCCATCGCCGAACCAGGCTCGCGCGGCGAACCATTTGTCATCGACGCCGGTCCGGCACTGCACATCGACATCCCCGTCGATCCGGTGCCGCAATCCGAACAACTCGCACTGATCAAGACTGTCAGCCGCAACCTGGTCTCGATCGGCGATTTCTTGGTCTACGAACTCCACCTGGAGAACCTCGGGGCCGATCCGGCCACCGGCGTGACGGTAAGCGACCGACTTCCGCTCGGGTTCCGTTACCAGTCCGGCTCGACGACCATCGACGGCGCCACCGGTGCCGATCCGGCCGTCGCCGGCGACGGCAGAACGCTGACCTTCGGCATCGCCAACCTGGATCCCGCGGCTGCGGTGACCATCGGTTACGTCGTCGTGGTCGCTGCGGGCACCCGGATCGGCGAGGCGACCAACACCGCCACAGCGGCCGCCGACGACGACCTCATCTCACATCAGGCGCAAGCAACGACCTGGGTTGCTGAACCGTTCTTTACTGACCACGGGTTCATCGCTGGCCGCGTAATCGTCGACAACTGCGGCGACGCGGCCGCCGACACCGCCGACGGCATCGCCGGCGTCGGTGTCTATCTCGAAGACGGCACCTATGCCGTCACCGACCAGTACGGCCAGTACCATTTCGAAGGCATCCCGGCCGGCGTCCACGTCGTGCAGCTGGATCTGACCAGCCTGCCGCCCCGCTACGAGGCCGTCATCTGCGCCGACGACTCCCGCGCCGCCGGCCGCGCGTATTCGCGTTTCGTCGATCTGCAGGGCGGAACTCTGTGGCGGGCCAATTTCCACCTGCACTACACCCCCGAACCGATACCCGAGGGCCAAGTCGCGTTACGACTCGTCAGCGTGCTGAGCGGCGCGTTCCTCACCTGCCGGATCGACATCCAGGAAAGAGTCGTACCGCTGGAGAATCAACGACTCACGGTGGTGTTGCCGGCCGGCACGGCCTACGTCGACAGCACCAGCCGGATCGGTGGCGACCCGATTCCCGATCCCGAAATCGTGGAGAACTATCTGACTTACCGGCTCGACGCGGTACCGGCCGATTCGCTCCTGACCCTGCGCTTCACGGCGCGGATCACCCAGCTGACAGACCACCGCGATCTGCCGATCAAGGCCCAGCTCGCGCTCACCATGCCGACCGGCGAGACCGCACGCACCGAGCTGGTCGAGACGATCCAGCAGCTGGATCTCGACGCCCAACTGGTACGCAAGCCCGACGTCGTACTGCATCCGAAGTTCGATTCGTTCAGCGCCAGTCTGAGTACCACCGACCGCGCCGAGCTGGATCGTGTCGTCGCCCAGCTCAGAACGCGGCACATCCTGCACCTGTACGTCACCGGGCACAGCGACAACGTTCGCATCAGCCCACGGGGCCGCGCCATCTTCGCTGACAATTACGTCCTGTCCATGGCACGCGCGCGGGCGGTGGGCCAGTATCTAGGTGATGCCCTCGATCTCGACCCCGGCCAGATCACCCTCGCCGGTCACGGTCCAGCCCTGCCGATCGCGACCAACGCGACCGCCCCCGGTCGTTACCAGAATCGCCGCGTCGAACTGCGTCTGGTAACCGAGGAATTGCTAGCTACCGCCAGCGGCGATCCGGTCGAGCGGTCCGACCGCACCACCCTGCCGACTGTGGGTCTGCGGCCGAGCGAAGCACGCCGGCAAGAGCAACGACCGGCGGACGACCCGCCGCCGACGATGCCGGTCTTCGACGAGATGTGGCTGGCCGCCGCCGAACCCGGCCGTCAGTGGTTGTGGCCGACCGAGGACTTCGCGCCGGCGATCGGCAGTCTGAAGCTCGCGATCCAGCATCAGCCCGGAGTGCAACTCGAGCTACTACTGGCAGGAATACCGGTCAGCAAATTGAACTTCCTCGGCAGCGACGTGAACGAGCGCGGCGACGTGGCGGTCAGCCGCTGGTCGGGCGTCGACCTGATCGAAGGCGACAACCGATTCGTCGCCATCGCACACGATACCGACGGCCAGGAAGTGTGGCGCCTCGAGCGCATCGTCCACTACGCCAGTCCGCCGGTCTACGCCCGACTGCTGCCGGAGCGATCGACGCTGGTGGCCGATGGCCGAACCGTACCGGTCATCGCCTTGCGGCTGACCGACCGCGACGATCACCCAGCCCGCGCCGGTGTGATCGGAGAGTTCGTCGTCACGCCGCCGCGCATTGCGTTACAGGACATCGAAGCTTTTCAGGAGAATCCGCTGGCGGGCCGGCAGCGCTTGCGGCCGACGTATACCATCGGCCCGGACGGGGTCGCCCACATCGCGTTGCAACCGACGACCCAGACCGGCGAAGTAAGCCTGCGTTTGCACTTTTTCGACCACGAGCAGGAAATCCGCACCTGGCTCCAACCGGAAGCGCGCGATTGGATACTCGTCGGTCTCGCCGAAGGCACGGTGGGCTACAACACGCTCGACGGGCACCTGGAAAATCTGAGCGCTGCTGCGCTCGATGACGATTTTTACGACGACGGTCGTCTCGCCTTCTATGCGAAGGGCAGCATCAAGGGACAGTGGCTGCTGACGATGGCTTACGACAGCGACGGTAACCGGCCGACCGCAAACGGCAGCCTGTTCCAGGAGATCGACCCCAACACCTATTACACCCTGTACGGCGACGCGACACTGCAAGCCTACGACGCCGCCAGCGCCCGCCAGCTCTACGTGAAGATCGAACGGCGGCAGTTCTACGCGTTGTTCGGCGACTACGAGACCCAGCTGACGGTCACCGAACTGGCGCGTTACAGCCGGAGCTTCACCGGCATCAAGACCGAATTGCGGACCGACCGCGTCGGCTTGAACCTGTTCGCCAACGAAACCGGCCACGGATTCACGCGGGACGAGATTCGGGGCGACGGGACCAGCGGTCTGTACTACCTCTCGCGACGCGGCATCATCATCAACTCCGATAAGGTGGTCATCGAGGTCCGCGACCGGTTCCGCAGCGAGGTGATCCACGGGACCCGCAGCCTCACCCGGTACATCGATTACGACATCGACTACGACGCCGGCACCATCTACTTCAAGGCGCCGGTCTACAGCAAGGACGACGCACTCAATCCGATCTTCATCGTCGCCGATTACGAGGTGCGCGACCGCTACGACGATTTCACCAACTTCGGCGGCCGCGGCGCCGTCAATCTGGCGCACGGCCAGGTCGAGCTCGGTACCACCTATATCCACCAGGAGCAGCCCGGTACCAACGGCGATCTGCTCGGCTGGGACGCGCGCTGGCGGCTCGGCGCCCAGACCGAACTGAAGGGTGAATACGTCGTGACCGACACCGACGGTAGCGGCCGGCACAGCGGTTATCTGGCCGAACTGAGCAACCGCGCCGGCCGGCTCGGCGGGCGGGCCTACTACCGCGTCCAGGAAGTCGGCTTCGGTCTGGGCCAGCAGAACCTGAGCGAAGCAGGCACCCGCAAGTACGGCATCGATCTCGACTGGAAACTCGGCCAGCGGCTCTCGCTCGACGGTCAGACCTACCGCCAGGACAATCTGGCCAACGCCGCCCGGCGCGACGTTGCCGAGGCGAGGTTGCAGTGGCGGGACTCACACCTGAACGTCTTCGGCGGCGGTCGCTACGCCAACGACCGCTTCGCCGACAACCAGCGGCGCGAATCGAACCAGATCAGCGCCGGCGCCGCCGTCAACACGACTAACCGCCGGCTGCAGTTGAAGGTCAATCACGAGCAATCGCTCTCCGGACGCGACGCGAACGCCGACTTCCCGACGCGCACACTCATCGGCGCGGATTTCGAGGTGATCAAGAACCTGAACCTCCTCGCGAGATACGAGTTGACCGACGGCGAGTACCAGAGCACACGAGGGGCCCGCTTCGGGTTCGAGACCAAGCCGTGGCGCGGCAACGAGATCACCAGTTCCTGGGAACGCCAATTCACCGAGAACGGCGAGCGGGCCTTTGCAAACCTCGGTTTGCGGCAACTCTGGCAGATCAGCCAACGGTGGAGCATCGACATCGGTCTCGACCACAGCCGGACGATCGGCGACGGTAACCGCTGGCCCAACGACAACGTACCACCCGCGTCCGGCGCGCGAGTCGCCAGCGATTTTACGGCCGTAACCAGCGGCTTCTTCTACCGGGCGCCGCGGTGGCAGTGCAATACCCGGTTCGAAATTCTCAACTCCACCCGGGACGACAAGTGGGCCATCAACCCCAGCGTACTGGTCGAACCGCGGCACGGACTGGGACTCGCCGCTTCGGCCCGTCTGTTGCGGACCGAGTCGGCGGCCGGGGCGACCGGAACCC
>JAUVBS010000439.1 GCA_030591105.1 bacterium
CCGGTCACCCTGATCTCGAGTCGCTCGGTCAAACCGCCCTCCCGGTCGCGCCGCTCCCTGCCACACGACCCCTATGGTCAATAATACCTGATGGGCAAACCATTTGCCAGCGAGACCGCGCCCGGGCCGTCCACCTGACCCACCGCGCAAAGGTCCCCCGGGGGGCCCTCGAAAGATCAAAGGATATCACTTTCCGGCATTGGTGGTCTCCCCCATCGTAGCATTGTGGAGATTGATCGCGATGTTAGCGCCGTCGCTCAGACCGGCGTAATATTCTCCATCCCGGTACGATCGGGCCCGATGATCATGGGTCGGCGGCAGTCAACTTCCAGAAACCCGCCTGGCTTGGTTCACACGAAATACGTGGTCGAGAATCGGTCTACCCACACGAAACAGCCGGCAACCAGATATCGTGTGTTATCATATAGGCGACCCAATCGCTGACCGTTACGGTCCTCGGCGGAGTCATTCGCCAGACTCGGAAATCGGCAAGGAACTGTATGGGCGCGCCCGCCACCAAGCGAAGTAAGGCCGCACGGACCGTCGCTGCACGGACCGGCGCTGCGCGGACCAGCATTGCGCGGACCGCACTTTCGCGGTCCCGAAACATCCTACGGCAAGCGCTAGCGCTGGGGCTCGCGGCCGGCTGTTGTCTGTCAGCGGCACTTTCGGTGGCCGAGGTACCGCCAGCCAAGCCGTACGGCGAGCTGGTCGAAGAGGTCGTGGTTTTCCTGTTCTCCGACGTCGGTATCGGCGGTATCCGCACCAACGACGACGATCCAGAAGGCTACCCGGTCCCCCCCTACTTCTACCACTACGCCATCAAGGATTCGAACGCGCTGTTCAGCGGCGGCGGTGAGTACCCCGGCTACGACGCGGTGAGCTACCCCGGCTACACCGCCAGCGTCGGCATCGACGCCTTTCTCGATTACCGGCGCTACAGCGGCAGCAGCGAGGCGCTGGCCAGGGCCCGGGCCTACGCTGATTGGATTCTCGAACACCGGACACCGGACACCGACATCTACGGCAACCTGCCGTACAGCACGCAGACCGACGCCGTGATGGGGGGCGGTTGGGACGGCCCGGCAATCATGACCGACAAGCCGGCAATGTTCGGTTTGCGCCTGCTGAGATTGTACGACATCACGGACGATAACTCGTACTGGCAGGGCGCCCAGGAGATCGCCACGGTCCTGGCGGCCAACCAGCTGAGCGGCGATCCGGCGGACAACGGGCGCTGGCCGTTTCGCGTGGTCCCGTCCGACGGATCGGTCACCCAGGACTACACCGGCCACCTGCAGCCTGCTGTACGCTTCTTCGACGCCATGGCCGCGCGCACCGGCGATCCCGCCTACGCCGCGGTGCGCGACCGCGCCTGGCAGTGGTTGCTCGACAACCCCACCAACCCGGCTGCCGCCAGTTACCAGCGTTGGGAGGGTTTCTACGAGGACCAGACGCCGGAGATGCAGATCGGTAAACGCGACCATTACTCGGCCCATGAGATGATCGTCGAGCTGACGGACCGCCGTCCATTCGGCTGGCAAGCCATGGCGGCGACGATCCTCGATTCGGTGGCCGACGATTATCTGATCACCGACCCCGAAACCGTCTACGGTCCCTACGTACCGTGCACCCTGGAGTGGGAAGGGTGGGAGCAGGCGACCTACGCGGCGAGTCTGCAGTTTGCTCGCACGGCACTGCTCCTGCATCAGGCCCTGGCCGACCACCCCTTGCAGGATCAGAACTGGCACGACTGGGCTTACGGTATCGCCGCGGTCTGTTCCCACGGCCAGAACGACCGCGGCATCGCCGCCGACGGCCGCATGTTCACGACGATCAAGGACCTGTTGTTCTTGTTCAACGCCAACAGCTGGTACGAGCAAAACTTCAACACGGTGAAGTACTATCTCGAGCTGATAGCGCTCGACCCCACGCTGGCCACGACGGGCGAAACGCACCTGTTGAGTGCCGACCGGCCGCTCCGTGAATTCGTCGACCCGGGTAGCAGTGTAGTCGTGCGATACACGACCGCCGGTGGCGCCGGGAGAGAGTCGCTCAAACTCGAGAGCGGTCCGTCACTGGTCACCGCGGCGGGTATCGAACTGCCGCAGCTAGCGGATCCCGATCAACCCGGGCCCGGCTGGCATTACAATCCGCTGACGCAGTTGCTGACTGTGGATCATCCGGATAGTCCCGTGGTGGTAACGACCGCAGCGACCGGCGTCGCGCCGGCCGGCACCTCGCCGTCTTTGGCTACGCTTTCACGTCCCGGCGCCGAGCGGCCTCGCGTGACGTTCGTGCTCGAGAGGCCATCGCGCATCACCCTCGACGTGATCGATTTGCGCGGGCGCCTCGTGCAGCGATTGATCGCCGGCGAGCAGTATCTGGCGGGCCGATACGAAGCCGAGTGGAACGGCCGCGACACCGCCGGCCGTCACGC
>JAUVBS010000400.1 GCA_030591105.1 bacterium
AAACCGTGCTTGATGTCTCCGTGTTGGGCCACCGAAATGGCACGGGTTTCCTCGGAAACGACGATCACGACCGCATCGCTCACTTCGGTCAGGCCGATGGCAGCCCGGTGGCGTAAGCCGAGTATGTAGCCCAGTTCCTCACGCTCGGAGACCGGCAGGATGCAGGCGGCCGCGGCGATCTTGCTATGGCTGATGATCACCGCTCCGTCGTGCAGAGGCCCCGGTACGGTGAAGATCGTCTCGAGCGTCGGTGCGCTGATCTCCGCGTCGAGGACGGTGCCGGTCTTGATCCAACGTCCCAGACGCACCTCGCGTTCGAGAACGATCAGTGCGCCCAGACCGCGTTTGCTCAACTGTTCGACCGCCACGAGGATTTCCTGCCCGCCCGGGATGTCTTCGTCGGTCCGAAACAGCTTAAAACCACGACGCAGCCCGATGTTGGTCAGTGCGGAACGCAGTTCGGGTGCGAAGATGATCAGGAACGCCACGACCCAGACCGTTTCCAGCGAAGCGATGATGCGGCCGACCACGATCATGCCGAGGTTGCTGGCGACGAAGGACAGGATCAGGAGAAAACCGAGCCCGACAAACATCTGGACCGCGCGCGTGTCCCGGATGAAGGCGAGTATACGATAGAGTAGAAACGCCACGATCAGAATGTCGAGGACGTCGATGAGTGGGCTTTCAGTGATGCGTTGCCACATATTCGGACGGTCGCTGACGGGTTTCGGTGACAGCCGGCGACAGCGGTCCGCCGGCGCCGTAGGGGCACGGCCTGCGAGAGCATAGGCCAGTTACCTGCGCGACCGCACCCTAGCATTACCCATCGGCCCAGACAAGCGTCCGTTAACCCGGAATTATTGGAAAATGGTCCACTGCGACCGGTCGTCCACCGGCGGGCCCGGATGGTTCATGAACCACCGTCACTCCTGTACGCCCGCAATACCGGCGAGCGTCGTGAGAAACTGCAGCGACGGCGCCACGTCGTGCACACGGACGATGGCCACACCCGCGGCGAACGCCGCCGCCAACGCGGCGAGGCTGCCGGCCAATCGTTCGGCGACCGGCGCGTTGGTCAGATCGGCGATGAAGCCCTTGCGCGATGCGCCCAGTAGTATCGGTTGCCCGGCGCCGAGCCGATCCAGGGCACCGAGTAGCGCCAGGTTGTGCGCGAGCCTCTTACCGAAACCGAGGCCGGGATCGACTGCGATCGCCTCCGGCGCGATGCCGGCTGCCGTTGCCGCGGCGATACGCTGGCCGAGGTACGCCGCGACTTCTGCCACGACGTCGTTGTATCGGGGGTCCTTCTGCATGGTGCGTGGCGTACCCTGCATGTGCATCAAGACGACGCCGCAGCGCTGCTGGGCGATCAACGGCAGCATGCCTGCATCGTGAGTCGCGGCAGAGATGTCGTTGATAGCGTCGGCGCCCTCGCCGAGCGCGGCGCGGGCGGTTTCGGCGCGGACGGTGTCGATACTGATCGGTACGTCGGTGTGGCGGCGTAGCTCCCGCAGGCTCGGTAGTAAACGTGCGCGCTCCTGGACGGCTCCGACCGGCTCGCTGCCGGGACGCGAGGACTCCGCGCCCAGGTCGAGCAGATCCGCGCCGGCTTCGACCATGGCCAGACCGGCGGCGGTGACCTGTTGGGGATCCGTCACACGGGAGTCGGGGTGAAAGCTGTCGGGGGTCAAGTTCAGGATACCCATCACCAGCGGCCGACCGGTCGGTTGCAGAATCCGGCCGCCGCCCACGTGCCAGGCTGGTGCCGGGTAGTGTACAGAACCGTCGCTCGCCGCCGTGTCCGGCATCAGGATGCCCCACCGCCGGGCGGGTCGCGCTCCTCGCGGTCTTCGTCGCCGCCGGTTTCTGGCGCGTCGGTGGCGGTTGCGGTGTCCGCTGCGATGTCCGGTGCGGTGTCCGGCTGCGCGGTGCCCACCGGTTCGGGACCCGAGCCGACGGGGTCGTCGGGTCCCTCGTCGGTAGCAGTTTCAGGTTCGGGTTTGCTGATGGGTTCGGGCTCGATCTTGGGGTCGGGAAGCGGCTCGCCCTTCATGATCAGCGCCACTTCTTCACCGTCGAGGGTCTCCCGCTCGAGGAGAGCGGCGGCCATGGTTTCAACCTCGTCGCGGTGTTGCTCGAGGATGCTCCGGGCACGCCTCAACTGCTCGTCGACGATACGCTCCACCTCGCTGTCGATGGTCCGCAGTGTCTGTTCGCTGTGCGCCTGGCGGCGTGAGTAGTCCCGACCCAGGAACACCTGCTCGTGCGACTCCTCGTAGGCGATGGGTCCGAGAGACTCGCTCATGCCGACCTGCGTGACCATGAACCGCGCGGTCTGGGTGACCTTCTTGAGGTCCGAATAAGCGCCCGAGTGGATCTGGCCGATGAACAGCTCTTCGGCTGCCCGGCCGCCCAGCGCCATGCAGATCGAATCGAGGTATTTTTCCTTGCTGTGGTGATACTCGTCCCTCTGCGGAGGGGTGAAGGTCAGTCCGAGGGCCTGCCCACGCGGGATGATGGTCACCTTGTGGACCGGGTCGGCGAACTCGCAGTTACACGCCACCACGGCGTGGCCCGACTCGTGATAGGCGGTCAGCCGCTTGTCCGCTTCCGAGAGTACCAAGCTGCGGCGCTCCGGTCCGAGCATGACCTTTTCCTTGGCCTCCTCGAAATCCTCCATAATCACGGTATTGTGGTCCTTGCGAGCGGCGAGTAGCGCCGCCTCGTTGACCAGGTTTTCCAGGTC
>JAUVBS010000171.1 GCA_030591105.1 bacterium
AATCGTTCAAATACTTGCGTAGTATCCAGATCTTGTTCAGATCCTTCTTATCCAGCAGCAACTCTTCCTTGCGGGTGCCGGACTTGAATATGTTGATCGCCGGGTAGATCCGCCGGTCGGCTATCTTGCGATCGAGCACCAATTCCATGTTGCCGGTGCCCTTGAACTCTTCGAAGATCACCTCGTCCATACGCGAGCCGGTCTCGACCAAAGCGGTGGCGATGATCGTCAGCGAGCCGCCCTCCTCGATGTTGCGGGCCGCGCCGAAGAACCGCTTCGGCTTCTGCAGTGCGTTCGAGTCGACACCGCCGGAGAGGATCTTGCCCGAGTGCGGTACCACCGCGTTGTGGGCTCTCGCCAGCCGCGTGATCGAGTCGAGCAGGATCACAACGTCCTTGCCGACCTCGACCAGACGCCGACTCTTGGCCAGTACCATGTTCGCTACCTGGACATGCCGCTCAGCCGGCTCGTCGAAGGTCGAACTGATGACCTCGCCCTTGACCGAACGGGCCATGTCGGTGACCTCTTCGGGCCGCTCGTCGATCAGTAGCACGATGAGGTGGACTTCGGGATGGTTCTCGGAGATCGAGTTGGCGATCTTCTGCAGGATCATGGTCTTGCCCGCGCGGGGCGGCGAGACGATAAGACCGCGCTGCCCTTTACCGATCGGGGCGAACAGATTGATCATCCGCGTGGTGAGGTTGGTGCTTTTGTGCTCGAGGTTGATCATCTCTTCCGGATACAGCGGCGTCAGGTTGTCGAACAGCGTAACGTGCTTGGCTATCTCCGGTTGCTGGTAGTTGACCGATTCGACCTTCAGCAAAGCGAAATACCGCTCGTTGTCCTTGGGAGGACGCACCTGTCCGGCCACCGTGTCGCCGGTCTTCAAGTCGAATTTCTTGATCTGCGACGGCGAGAGGTAGATGTCGTCCGGGCCGGGCAAATAGTTGAACTTGTCCGAGCGCAGGAAACCGTACCCTTCGGCCAATACCTGGAGAACACCCTCGGCATAGATCAGCCCGTTTTTCTCGGTCTGGTTTTCGAGGATTTTGAAGATGAGCTCGCTCTTGCGGAGCGTGGCGACGCCCTCGATGTTCATGTTGTGGGCGACATCGACCAGTTCGGTGATGTTCATCTCCTGCAGTTCCTTGATGTCCATGGCTCTCCTCTAAACGCGGGAAAATAGTTGCCGGGGGTCTATATCTATGACGGTTCCGCAGACGCGCTGCGAACGCACACGAGTGCCGATTCGTTAGTCGGGTTAGGTTGTCCCCTGGGTGATCACTTCAAACGAGCGCATGGAGCGAAGCGCTACATTCACGCACATGTTAACACATTCTAACCGATCTTGCCCACCAGCAGTAAGTTTTTTATACACTGGCGTTGTCCAAGCACACTGTCGACGCAAGCTATTGCAAGGGCCGTACCACCGGCGCGCTCTTCACTCCCGGCTACAGCCGCCGTCACTACCCGCCCTTGAGCTCCTCGTAAGCTTTATGGTTGAGATCGGCAGCGCCGAAATCGCCCATCTCGATCTGGCAAAGCGAGAGAAAGAGGAACCCATCGGCATAGCTCGGGTAGTTGTTGGTCAAGACGTTACCGATGTCCACACCCCGTTGGAACACCTCGCCGGCCCGCGCCGTGTTGCCGTCCTCTTTCAACTTGCGACCGTAGCTGTAGTAGGTCTGCAGCCGTTGGAAGAGGATCTGACGCGAGGGGACAATGGCGCTGGCGTCCAGCTCCGCTGCACGTTCGAGCGCTGCAATGGCCTCCTCGTACCGGCCCACCGTCGGCAGGCTGAACCAGGTCCCCGCATTCAGTAGCAGATCCTTGATGCTCGTGTCATTGCTCGGATCGGTATCGTTGGCATAGATGTCGGCGATCTGCACCGAAAGCTCGGCGGCCCGGCCGTAATCGCCCTTGTCGATGGCGAGATTGGCGATGTCGGTCAACAGCGCCGGATCTTCGCCGTGCTCGGCGAGCAGTTCATCGTAGATCAGCTGGGCTTCCTCGGTGCGCCCGAGCAAGGTCAGAACGTTGGCCTTGTCGTTGTTGAGCAGGTACGCGTCCGGTCGTACCGCAAGGACTTGATTCAGCAGTACGAGCGCCTCCTCGAGCAATTCGTCGCGTTGCCCCACGGTGTCCTCACTCGCCATCATCATCTTCATACGCGCGATGTTTTTGATCGCGCTGATCGAATCGGGTAGCGCCGCGTAAGCGAGACGGAAGAACCCTTCCGCTTGATGGTAATAGCCGAGTTGGTTCTCGCGTTTGGCCTCGTTGCTGCGCATGGTGTAGTTGTGCTGCATAGCCAGGTCGGCTAGCTCGCCGTACCCCTTGATGTCCAGCTCTTTGGCTTGGTTGTACGCCACGTAGGATTTCTCGTAATACTGCTTCGCCTCGTTGTAGTCGTTATCGTCGATGGCGACCTCGGCGAGCTTGGCGTAAGCCTCGCCCAGATAGTAATACGCATCGGGCTCGTCGTCTTGGTACTCGAATCCCTCGTAGATCACGTCGACTGCTAGCTGGTATTGCTGTTCTTCGATGTAGAGGATAGCACTCGTAGTGTGGGCGGACCGGCAGCCACCAAACACGAGCAGCGCCAGGAGTGCCAGCAGTAGAGCGGCTAACGGAATGATGCGTACCTTGGTCATTCAGACTCCCCCTGAAGAGCAGCGCAATACTATCACGACTCGAGGTTTGCCCTGCTGAGGTGGGGATCGGTCTCTTTAATATCTCCGGCATCTCAACCCGGATTAGCCAAGAATTAGCCGGGTCAGGGGCGTGCGCGGAGCCATCGTCTCCGCTGCCATCATGAGGCCGTGATATAGATAAGAGTCTGCTCTCGGGCCTGTCAAGGAAATTGGCCGATCTATCGATGCTAAACCCATTTTGAAACTGGGATTAACGACCTCCTGGACGACCGCGGACGGTGTCGCACACGCCGCGTCCGTGTCGCCCGGGCTGCGAAGTTTCCGGCGACAACCGGTGCAACCGCGATCCACCGTGACGACGACCGCCCTCCGCTCCGCTCCCGACTTCCCACGGCATCAGTGCGAGGTATCGTGCGCGTTGCTCGGCGTCGAGCAGGCTCAGCTCTTCGAACAGGACGTCGGCTACCAGTGCGTCGAGGTGCCCTTGCAGCACGGCTATCTGTTCGGCCGCCGCAGCCACCGCTGCGCGGTCGATTTCTGGTTCGGTGTACAGACGATAGAGGTGACCACGAGCCTCGTACAACGCCAGTCGCTGTCCGCGGATCTCGGTGGCGGCAGCCAGGTGGACGGCCGTGAAGCGCTCCCGTTGCTCACCCGCCAGCCCGAGGCGCACCGCCAGCCGGTCCAGCCGGTGCCGCGCCATGTTCGCCCAACCGCTACTGTCGGCGAGTACGGAGGAGCTCGGCCGGCGCCACGCCCGATCGCTGCCCGGGGTGGTCCACCCCCGGCGCTCGAGGTCCGGCCGGAGTGTCGGATCGCCGGTAGCTTGGCGCCCGGACAAAACCCGGTAGCCCAACCCGAGATTCAGACCGAGAGAGACGAATAAAACGATCCAGACGAGCTGCTTCATCTCACTGACTCCTCTTCGTAGGCCGCTGCTAACCAGAGTTGATCGAGGGCCCAGTCGCCACCGTACAGGTTGCTCGACTCCTCCAGCAGGTTCATCGCTTCGATTCGGTCGGTGAGCCCGATCTCGATCACACCGCCATCGCCGACCCGAGCCGAGCCCGGCCCGCCGGCCATCAGGCCCACGGCCAGCCCGGCAGTCACCGCCGCGCTGGCGAATCCGGCCCGTGCCAACCGCGGCCACTGACTACCTGTCAGCATTGCGCCGAAACCGCCGACGCCACCACGCGAACGTTCCGCCAGACGTCTGCGCACCTGCGGTAGGAGTGATCGTTCCAGCGACGACTCGGACGCGCCAGAGAGGGCGCTGGTGACGGTCGCCCAGACCGCCTGTAGCGCAGCCAGCTCGCGTGCGCACTCGGCACAGTGCGTGCAGTGCTCCTCGACACGGTGTCGGTCGTGGGTCGGCAGCTCGCCGTCGATATACGCTTGCAGGTGCTTGGTGACGTGTTCCATGGTCATTCCTCCCGACCTCGGATGATTCATGAATCGCCTCTGCCTGAGGCTATCGATGAATGACCCGGGTTAGGCCTCGAGTTCTTTGCGCAGAGCGGATACTGCCCTCTGCATCAACGATTCTACGGCCGGTACTGTCGTATCCATAACGTCGGCGATCTCGCGGTAGCTCAACCCCTGAAACCGCTTCAGCACCACGGCCTGCCGCTGTCGCCACGGGAGCCGGGCGACCGCTTCCCGCACGGCTTTGCGGACCTCGTTCCGCTCCAGGGCGGCGTCCGGACCAGCTTCGGTATCGGCCCGGTCGTGGGTTGTCGGTTCGAACCGGACCCAGCGCAGCACGCGCCGGCGGCGTAACGCACTGCGCGCCAAGTTGCCGGCGATGCGAAACAGCCAGCTGCGGAAGAGCCCGTCCGATCGGTAGCGGCCGGCGCGGTCGTACAAACGCAGAAACGTGTCCTGAGCCAGATCCTCGGCCTCCTCGCGATTGCCGAGCATGTGGAGTAGAAAAGCGAAGACCGGATCTTCCCAGCGCGTCACGAGCACCGCGAAGGCTGCTTCCTCCCCCTCGGCCACCCGCTTCATGAGCCGATCGTCGTCCAGGCTCTGCTTCACCAGATTGCGTCCTCGCTCGGTAACCGGATGTGGCCGCGCGTCCGGAGCGGCCCGGCGCTCCACTGCGCCGAGCCGCTCCCTGGCGGAGGATCTTCGTAGACAGAGTGCCAATCCAGCACCGCATCACCCTGTCCTTTCGTCAAGACCGGGTGGCACGGCCGTGCGGACCTTCCCCGTCGCACTTGGCGTCGGGCCGACCGTAAGGACCGTCGCCGTCACACTCAGAACCGGCGCGGCCATAGGGGCCGCGGCCGACGCCGTACTCCCCACCGCCGCGGCCACCGCGGCCGTGGCCGGGGCCAAATCCGTTATGGTGGCCGCGGCCTCGCCACCGGTCGCCGTCACCCCAACCACCGCGGGCCCGACCCTGCCTGAGCATCAGCATCTGGTCGCGCTGTTGCGGCGTCAACTCCTTGCCGATCTCCAACCGCATGCCCATCCGGTTCTTCTGCAGCTCGGTGCGCACCTTCCCGATCCGCTCGACCAACCCTAGCACCTTGCCGTCGTCGATCTTGTCGGCCAAGAGTGCTCCGTCGAGTTCGTTCTGGAGCTGCAACAGCTGCTTGCCGACGGCCAGATTCTTCGTACGTGTCTGTTCGCGGATGTCGATGATGGCTTGCTGCTGCTCCTCCGTCAATTCGAGCCGACTGGCCAGCCTTTCGAAGCGGGGCCCAACCCACGGTCCGTCCACATTGCCGTCGTCGTCCGGACCGGGGCCTCCCGGTCCTTGAGCCATGGCTACAGGCACAGCCAGAGTCAACGTTCCGGC
>JAUVBS010000146.1 GCA_030591105.1 bacterium
AGCTCGACCGCGATCGCAGTGGTTATTCCGCGCGTTCTATGGTGCGACTATCGTTCTCGGCGTTGGTACGCTGTATTTTCTGTTGCGCGAACTGGATTTTACCGGATTACCGTGGCCCGCGCTGATTCTCTTCTTCGTCTTCTTGACGCTGGCCGATTCGAAGCTGGCCTCCTCGCAGATATCCGGCGGCCGCGTGCTGTCCTCGAAATGCATCATTCTGGCTGTGATCGCTCTGTTCGGGCCCGCCGGGGCCGCCGGCATGGAGGCGCTTTCAGCGCTGTTACGTGGTTTCGTGCTGGGCCGTATGGGGCTACGCAAGACGCTGTTTAACGCCGCGATGCTGGCGACCGCTGCCGCCGCCGCCGGTGTCGTTTACCACGCACTGCCGTTTTCCGACCATTTCGACGGACCGGCCTTCCTGTTGCCGCTCACGGCTGCCCTGATTGCTCACTCGGCCATCAATTACGTGCTGGTGATGTCGGTCCTGAGCCTCGACACGGGGGTCCCGTTCCGGAGCGTGTCACGGCGCAATTACGGCTGGGTGCAACTGCGCAACGTACTCGATCTACCGTTCGCAGCCATGGTGATCTTGCTCTACCACCAAGCGGGAGCCTGGACGTTGGTACTGTTCGTGTTCCCGGTGCTGGCGCTCTTCCAGAGTGACAAGCTATTCTTGCGTATCAAGGAAGCGCACATCAACTCGATCGCTGCGCTGACCACCGCCCTTGAAGCGGACGAACCGTACACCCACGGACACAGTTACCGGGTGGCGAAGTATGCCGTGCGCATCGGGCGTGCCATGGGTATGAGCGATGCGGATCTGGAGGTGCTCGAGTACGGCGGCTTGCTACACGATATCGGCAAGATCGCGATCACCAACGATATCATCTGTAAGCCTGGCCGTCTGACCGACTCGGAATACGCGGTCATGAAAACCCATCCGACCATCGGTGCGGACATCGTCGATCAGATCAGGTTCCTGCGCGATGCGACCGATCTGGTGCGCCACCACCACGAGCGGCCCGACGGCAAGGGCTATCCTCACGGGCTGCATAACGGCGAGATCAGCCTCGGCTGCCACATCCTGAACGCCTGCGACGCGTTCGATGCGATGACATCGGACCGTCCCTACCGCAAGGCGCTCAGCCCTGAAAAAGCCCTCGAGGAGCTGGTCAGCTACCGCGGCACCCAGTTCGACGTGACGGTAGTCGATACCGTGGCCAAGCTTTTCGCCGAGGGCGAGTTCGAATCTCTGCAAGACATGCCATTGCCGACCTTCCGCCAGGAACTGGTAACCGGACGCGCCTCCTGATCTCGACCCCAAGGAGCCGACCATGAAATACGCCGACAGCGGTGTGAACATCGATGCCGCCGCCCGTGCGCTGGCGCGTAGCAAGCAGGCAGTCCGCGCGACCTGGGACGCGCGCGTCAAGAGTGACTTGGGTTCGTTCGGCGGGCTCTACCAGCCGGCGCCCGGCGAGCCACTGCTCGTAGCGAGCGTCGACGGGGTTGGTACCAAGGTGAAGATCGCAGCGGCCATGGGTCGTTACGACACCGTCGGCCAGGACCTCGTCAACCACTGCGTTGACGATATATTGGTCCAGGGGGCGGAGCCGCTCTTTTTCCTCGACTATTTTGCAACCAGCAAGCTGGACGAAGCGGTTTTACCCCAGGTGATCGCGGGCTTCGCGAGAGCGTGCGGAGAGAACGGTTGCGCCTTGCTCGGCGGCGAGACCGCCGAGATGCCCGGCGTCTACCTTGCGGGCGAATTCGATCTGGCAGGTACCATCGTTGGGCGGGTGCTCGAGGACGACCTGATCGACGGCTCGACCATTGCGGCGGGTGACCGCGTCTGGGGGCTACCGAGTAGCGGGCTGCACACCAACGGCTATTCACTGGCTCGCGCGTTGCTACTGGATCCTCCCGATCGCGGTGTCGCGGACCGCCCCGCTGTCCTCGACGGCGAGAGCGTGGGTGAAGTGTTGTTGGCGGTGCATCGCAGTTACCTGACCGACCTGCGGACGATCTGGGCCCACTGCGGCCGACCCGCGGTTCACGGGCTGGCCCATATCACCGGCGGCGGATTTTTCGACAACGTGCCGCGGGTGGTGCCGGACGGCCTGTGTGTCGTCATCGATCCGACGGCCTGGACGGTACCGCCGATCTTCCAGTTGATCGCCGATCTTGGTCGGGTCGCGCCACAAGAGATGTACCGCGTCTTCAACATGGGGATCGGCATGATCGTGATCGCTGCTCCCGACGCCGACCTCACTGATCTGGCCGCCGTGGGCGCGATTCAGCTCGGCAGCGTTGCAACCAACGCCGAGCGCAAGGTCGATCTGGCGCTTTAAAACCGCTATCCCCTGCCAATGAGTTTCGGCCTGTCCGGGTGTCTCATCCGGAGCACCGTCTTGTAACACCGCGTTAACATCTTGTCCGGTAAGACGATCCCGCTAAGTGGTCGCCACGGAGTGTCATCCCTGATCCCACATCCGACCGCGGAATCGAGCGAGCGGACGTCTGGCGGTCACAACTCTGCTGCTCACGCCCGACGGTCGATCCCGCGCAACAGACTCTACAGACGAATGTTACGTTGACCGTGGGCAGTGCCGTAGACGAACCGGCCGCACGGAACCGTTCCTGCACTGTCGACCACTGCGCAAGGCTGAGCAGATGAGTGGTTCGCAACAGACAACAAGGAGGTTTCTGTGATACAGGCGCGGTTGTGGCAGGAGGAGATGCGCAACTTTCCGTGGGGGAACACCGGGGCGGCTCTCTGGGTCGTCCGCCAGGTTGGCAGCGATAGCAGCGGGCCGTTGCATCTACTGTTCGCCTGGTCCGCCGGGCACAGCGGCGGTCCGGGACACGGCCAGGTACCGCTAGGTGCGCTGCTGCGTACGCTGCAGAGCGGCCGGGGCGAGGAGATCGCCTTGCAGAAGGGCGGTTCGCCGGCCAGGCAGCAGGCGCCGGGCGTGCCGGACGGCTTGGCCGGGGCGGCCAGATGGGGGTGCGAACCGAAGCTGTGGATCGAGCCGATCGGCGAGGATCGCGACTGCCGGGGAGCGTTCGCCATCTTGTTCGACGCCGCCGGCCCCTGGGGAGAAGCGGTGCGGCTGTGGGGGCGCAACTTTGCCGCACGCATCTCTCCTCTGCTACCGCTGTTTCCAGTCTGGCCCGGATCCGGCACCCCGGCGCGGTCGGCCACCTTGCTCACACAACCGCCCACGCTCTTTCCCGTCGATGGCTTCACCGTCCGGCAGCCGCCGACCGACCGTTCGTGCGGCGGACCGATCCTGCCTCTACCCCGCCCGGTCTGTATCGGGGGCCTGCCCGGAGCGGTCGGCGTCAGCGGCGAGATGATGCAGATCGGCCGGAGTGTCGCGGCGGTCGCTGCCGGCGACGTGAATGTTCTACTGTTCGGAGAGAGCGGTACTGGCAAGGAGATCGTTGCCCGCGCGATCCATCTCGGTAGCGACCGGCGGGATGCGCGGCTGGTCGGTCAGAACTGTGCGGCGCTGCCCGAAACCCTGTTCGAAAGCGAACTGTTTGGTCACAAAGCCGGGTCGTTCACCGGTGCGGTCGCCGACAAACCGGGTTTACTCGAGGCGGCGCACGGCGGCACGTTCTTCCTCGACGAGATCGGCGACATGCCATTGGTGCTGCAGATAAAGCTGCTGCGGGTAATCCAGGAGCGTCAGGTCCGGCGTATCGGCGAACTCGACGGCCGGCCGGTCGATATCCGCTTCATCGCGGCGACCCACAAGAATCTGGAGACCGAGATCGAGGCGGGGCGGTTCCGGCTCGACTTCTATTTTCGGCTGAAGGTGGTCTGCTTGACCATCCCGCCGCTGCGCCGGCGCCCCGAGGACATCGGGCATCTGCTCGCCTATTTCGTGGGCAAATGCGACCGCGATCCGGCGCAGATGGCGATCAGCGACCAAGCCCTCACACTGCTGCAGGCCTGGCGTTGGCCCGGCAACGTGCGCGAGCTGGAGAATGAGGTCCAACGGCTACTCGCCCTGCACCCGGACGTTCGAGTCATCCGCCGCCGGCATCTGTCCGACGAGATCCAGGCCGCCGGTCAGCCGGCCATCGCCGCGAACGACCTTGGCGCGTTGCGGCCTCTGGATCAGGCCGGCGAAATGCTCGAGCGGTATTTGATACGCAAAGCCATCGCGGCCACGGCGGGACGTAAGGCGGCAGCCGCGCGTCGGCTGGGGCTGTCGCGGCAAGGGTTGTACAAGAAGCTCAATCGCTACGGGATGACTGACTTGATCAAGCGGGTGCCGCAGGGTGGATAGGGTAACACCTTGGTCGTGGGGGCGTTCGCCGCCACCTCCTGTGGCGGCTCACTCCGCACTACGGCTCCTCCGCCATCCTGGCTGCGGAGCCTTCGTGAGGCCCCACGACCAAGGTGTTACCCCATCCGCCCCGGACGCATGCTGCGGACGGCAACCGCTGCTCGACAACCGGCCGGGCTCCGGCTATGTTGCCTGCCATGAAATCCGGCATTCCTATCCGCGCCGACGCGGCCTTCAGGCTGCGCTGGCCCGATCCTGAGACAGCTCTGGCCGTGCTGGCCGGGGTGATGCTGACCACCGCAATGCCACCGCTACGCTGGACGGGGCCGCTGGCCGTCGTTGCGTTGGCGTTACTGTTCTCGCTTCTGGCCGATGCCCGACGCCCGGAGCGCACTGCGTGGGCCTTCGGCCTGGCGCATCAGACGACGCTCTTGTACTGGCTGTTTTTTCTCGATCCGGCCAAATCCATTCCGACCCGCGCCCTTGTCCCGATTCAGGCCTCTTTGGCCATCCTGTACGTTTCGCTGTTCTATTTGCTGCTCGGCTGGGCGCTGCGCGGTGTGCGCCGTCGCCTGGGTCCGGGTGGTGCGCTGGCGCTGTTACCGGTTCTCTGGACGATGATCGAAACAGCACGCGGGTGGGGCGAACTGGGCTTTCCGTGGTGTTTGAGCGGCTCGGCCTGGCTGGGGCTACCGGTCGAACGGTTGGCTGCCGTAAGCGGTGAGATCGGTCTCTCGGCCGCGACGGCGGCTGCCGGCGCGGCGCTGGTGGTCGTACCGAGGATGCTGCGGTCGGTTCCCGAAACTGCCGGCGCCGGATTTGCCGACGGCCGTGGCCCGGAACGGTTCTTACCGATTCTAGCGATTGCGATGTGGTCGGCGCTGGCCATAAGTGCGCTGGTCGATAATCCGCTACCGGACGATCAGGGGGACTCATCGGCACCAGTGCCACAACGGATCGTCGTGGCCGCCGTGCAGGCGGCCGTCGCGCTGGACGACAAGTGGGACAGCGCGAGGATCGATTCGACAATCAACCCCTACACGGAGCTGACCGGCGTTGCGGCCGCGGCCGGCGCGGAGTTGGTCGTCTGGGCGGAGACCGCTGTTCCGGTTTACCTGCGTTACGATGCCGAGCGGATCGCCTGGGTGCGTGATCTGGCGCGCGAGAACTCAGTCTATCTGTACACCGGTTTTCCGGACGCCGATCGGTCCGCGAGCGGAGAGTTATGGCGTTACAACGGTTCGGGGCTCTTTTCACCGGCAGGAGTTCTGATCGACCGCTATGCCAAGCACCATCTACTGCCCATCGGCGAGCGGATGCCATTCTCTCGTTACTTCCCCTTCCTGGCGCGCATCAACGTAGGGCAGGCGGAATGGCAGCCCGGCGAACCGCCATCACCGCTGACGATCGAAACGGCCGCGGGCAGTGTCAGCTTCGCGGGTCTGATCTGTTACGAAGTCATCTTCGCCGATCTGGCTCGCCAGGCGGTGCGGCGCGGTAGCCAGATGCTGGTGAACATCACCAATGACGGTTGGTTCGGCCGCACGGCTGGCCCGCGCCAGCACGCGGAGATGACGCGGCTGCGGGCCATCGAATGCGGGGTGCCGGTGATCCGCTGCGCGAACAACGGGATCAGCTTCATCTGTGATGGGCGCGGTCGTTATCTGGGGTGGGCCGATCTCGGCGAGCGCACCGTGGTC
>JAUVBS010000127.1 GCA_030591105.1 bacterium
GGGGCAAGCCCGTGGTGGCCTTCTGTCGCGGTGCCTCTTGCAATATGGCAGACCAGGCCGTGGAGCTGCTCAAGCAGGCCGGCTTCGAAGCCCTGCGCTGCGCGGACGGAATCGTCGAGTGGCGGTCCACGGGCATGTCCGTTGAGACCGGATCGGCGCATCATACCGGCTAGAAAATCTGGTTATGAATCAGCTGGCCGGGCTCGTCTTCCTCGCCTCCACGCCGTCCTCGATCTGAAAGCAGACAACGTCGGTGCCCGAGGGCGGCGACTGCCCGCGTTCGTCACTGTCTGCATCAACCAACGGAATCCGCTCACGGCCAGAGTCGCCGCCTCCGTTTGTCCAGGACATCGGAGTAGGCTTGCCGCTGGTCCGGGGGTAGAAAACTCGCGGCCAGCAGCTGCCGCCAGGTCAACCGTCGTTTCTTGCCGCGCAACGGTAGCGCGAGTTCCTCGGTCGGCGTACGTAGCGCGATGGTCGAGTTGAGAAACGGAGACGCCCGCATCCTAGCGGCTGTCGCTGGCCGTGACTTCCGCGCGGGGGCAGCTTAACATGGGGTCATGCGACGCTCCTGTCTACTCGTCCCGCTGCTACTGGTCCCGATTCTCGTGGCCGGCTGCGCCGGTAGCGCCACCGCACCGTTGGTGGCCGTGCCAGGTGCGCCGCCACCCGCGCGCGTGCAGCGCTGCCTCGACCGTGCCGTGACCATGTCCTCGTTCACCCAGAGCTTTCCGTGGGCGCAAAGGCTGCGGCGCGCCAACATCGATCTGGTGGCCGAGCTGCAGCCTGCGCTGGTGGGCCGGGCGGCCCTTGTCTGGGGCTGGGAACACCTCATGCTGCGCAGCATGTCCGGACTGCATATCCGGGCACGGCAGGTGCACGAGGTGGCGCCCGACGCGGTGCTGCAGGGATGTATCTTCGAATTCGTCAGCCGCGACGTGGAGAAGATCACGGTGCCTGCCGACGTGCAGCAGGCATTTGGTCTCGAGCCGATGGACCGGAAGTACGTTTACGACGACCTGCTCCCCACCGCGGCGCCACCGCAGCTCTATCACGGCTGGCGTACCGACGCCGCGGTGCCCGACATCACCCGTCTGGAGACCCGGCTCTGGTTCTTTCACTTGGCCATGGTCTATCTGGATGCCGGCTTCGAGGCTATCCATCTGGGCAACATCGCACGCATCACCACTCACGATCACGACCTGCGCTGGACAGAGGATCTACTGCAGCGCATCCGCGCCTATGCCGCCGTTCACGCGAGGCGCGGCTGGGTTCTCCTCGATGCCCACACCCACGGGCTGGTGCGCGAGGGTCGGCTGCTGCTCGATTTCCACTCCTGGCCCCTGCGGCCCCGTGAGGTGGGCGACCCGGCCGACGAGGATGTGATCCTCGAGGCGGGCTTCATCGACTCGATCTACGGGCGCAGCCGCGGCGGCGTCACCCCCAGCGGCGTCTACCGGCGCCACCAGCGCTTCCTCGTGGAGGTGGACAACGGTTACGCCGGACCCACTCCCGGCGGTTGCGATCTGCCGGAATGCGTGTGGGGCTACGACGAGATCACCTGGTTCGCCCGGCAGTCCACCGAGCGTCGCGATGCATTGCTGCGCTACTTCTGGCGCCGGGTGCCGGAACTGGATCCCGCGGGCCGTTTCCAGGTGCCCGCGGTTCGGCCGATGCAGGCCCTGCTGGCCACGGGCTGTGAGCACTACCTGCTCCACAATCCGGACGCGGTCTCGTGCGGGGCGGGACAGATAGCAACGGTGCTCGATATGTGGGGCTCACCGCCGCCTGACGATTGATCCGGGCACCAATATCTAGAATGTACACAGGAGACCAACCTCTCCGTCCTAACTTGCCACCCCTGGCGAACGACGAATCCGACTAATTCCTGGTCTACACCCGCGAGAACATCTGCGCCCTCTTGCCCGGGGGGATAGAAAAAACAACCGCATAGTAAACCTCACGGAGGCTCCGCAGCAAGGACGGCGGAGGAGTTGGAGTCCAGAGTCGTCCGCCACAGGAGCTGGCGGACAACGTCCCCGTTGCCAAGGCGTTAGACTATCCGTCCTACGCCACTCCTCCTGGCAAACCAGCACAGACCCATGTTCGAAGGCCCAACGAGATGTTATAATCATACGGGAGATTTCGTCCCTAAGACGCGAACCCGGAGATCAGCATGAACCGTAGCCGTCTGACCGTCTCGGTAACTGCATTAGTAACCATTCTGGCCGCGACACCGCTCGTCTGGCTCAGCCTCTTTCAGCCCGACTTTCCCCTCACCGCGGACCTGGCCGTTGTACCGAGTTCGGTCATACCGACTCCGGTCGTTTCGACTCCAGGTCCGAGCGGTGTTGCCGCTGGCACCGGTATTACCACCGCACCCGCCGCATTCGGCGACCGCGCCGGCCACGAACCCAAGGCCCGCCCCAGCGAGTGGTTCTGGCGTCAGCGCGCCTATCCCCACGGCGACATCAAGCTAGAAGCGGTCAAACTGGTCCTCGCCGAGGCTGCGGCCAAGGAGGCCGAGGCGCAGTTGTTGCGCGCGGCCGGCGATAAGAGCTCACTGCTGACCGAGACCTGGGAGCAACGCGGACCGACCAACGTCGGTGCACGCGTGGCCGACCTGGCGATCCACCCCACCAACCCGGACATCATCTATGCGGGCATCGCCACCGGCGGGGTGTTCAAGAGTATCGACGGCGGCAACAGCTGGACACCGATCTTCGACGACCAGGCGGTTCTGACCGTCGGTGCGGTGGCGCTCGATCCGCAGCATCCCGAGACCGTCTACGTCGGCACTGGTGAAGCCAACGCCATCAGCTTGAGTTTCTTCGGCGTCGGTATGTTCAAGTCGACCGACGGCGGCGACACGTGGCAGCCCAGCGGTCTGGACGAGACGCGCTACATCGCCCGCATTGTGATCGACCCCACCGACAGCGACCGTCTCTACGTCGCGGCGACCGGCAAGCTGTTCGGGACCGGACCTCATCGCGGCGTCTTCCGGTCACTCGACGGCGGCGATAGCTGGGACCGGGTATTCGCTCTGACCGACTCGACCGCGTGTACCGACGTGGCCATCGACCCGCAGAACCCGCAGACCGTCTACGCCGTCATGTGGGAACGTGTGCGCGGGCTGACCTACCGCAACAGCGGCGGACCGTCGAGCGGCGTCTGGCGCAGCAACGACGGTGGCGACAATTGGGAGCAGCTGACGGTAGGGCTCCCATCCGGGTCGAACGTCGGACGGATGGGCATCACCGTGTGCGCCAGCCAACCCAACGTGCTGTACGTCATCCACGCCAACGCCTCGGCCAGTTTCGAAGGGGTCTACAAGAGCACCAATGGGGGCGATACCTGGACCCCGACCAACGATGGGGCCCTCGGTAGCATCTTCAGCAGTTTCGGCTGGTACTTCGGCAACATCCGTGTCGATCCCGTCGATCCCAACAACGTATTCGCACTCGGCGTGCCGATGTACCGGAGCACCAACGGCGGTAGTAGCTGGTACGAGTCGGGATCGAACATGCACGTCGACCACCACGCGCTGGCGTTCGCGCCGAGCGAGCCGTCGCGCGTGTACAACGGCAACGACGGCGGCATCTACCGTTCGAACAGCAGCGGTAGCAGCTGGTCCAAGCTGTACGACCAACCGACCCAGCAGTTCTACGCCATCGAGATCGATTATCAGAACCCAGAAAGGCTCTACGGCGGCACCCAGGACAACGGTACTCTGCGCACTCTCAGCGGCGGGACCGACGACTGGGAACGGATATTCGGCGGCGACGGTTTCTATACCCTGGTCGACCCGACCAACAGCAACGTGATCTTCGCCGAGTACCAGTGGGGCAACCTCTACAAATCGACCAACGGGGGCGCCTGGTTCGAATGGTCCATGGCCGGCATCGGCGACGACCGCAGCAACTGGTCATCGCCCGTGGTGATGGATCCGACCAACCCGAACGTGCTGTACTTCGGCACCTACCGCGTCTACAAGTCGACCGACCAGGGCAACTGGTGGAGTGCGGTGAGCGGAGACCTCACCGGCGGCGACCAGGGCGCCAACTTCGGCACCGTGACCACCTTGGCCGTCTCTCCTTCGAGCCCGGCCATCGTCTACGCCGGTACCGACGACGGCCGCGTGTGGATCTACGCACCGCAGTTCGGCGACTGGAATCTCATCTCACAGGACTTGCCCAACCGCTGGGTCACCCGTGTCGCAGTCGACCCGACCGACGCGGCCATCGCCTACGCGACCTTCAGCGGTCTGCGCTGGGACGAGCCGATCAGCCATGTCTACCGCACCCCGGACAGCGGGCAGACCTGGCAGGACATCAGCGGCGATCTACCGGAAGGACCGGTCAGCGTGATCCTGGTCGACCCGGATTACCCGGCGGTCCTCTACGTCGGCAGTGACACCGGTGTGTATGTATCGACCGACACCGGCGCGAACTGGCAAGTGCTCGGCCAGGGCTTGCCCCGGGCGCCGGTCCTCGACCTGAAGTTCCACCAGCCGACACGCACCCTGGTCGCCGGCACCCATGGCCGCAGCATGTTCGCCATCGCCGCACCGGGACCGGTTGCGGTCGGCGACGAGCCACCGCAGCTAGCAGCGATGACCTTGACCAACTACCCCAACCCGTTCAACCCGCTGACGACGATCACCTTCGCGTTACCACAAGAGGCTTACGCCCGACTGGAGATCTTCGACGTGCGCGGCGAGCGCGTGGCGGTCCTGCTGGATGAGCCGCGCCCGGCTGGCACACAGCAAGTCCGCTGGGACGGACGTGACGACCACGGCCGGGACCTGCCGAGCGGCATGTACTTCGCCCGACTGGCGGCCGGCGATCAGGTGACGAGCGGGAAGCTGACGCTGGCGCGGTGATGGGTGTCGGGTGATGGGTGTCGGGTGATGGGTGCCGGGTGATGGGGCGGCAAGATATGCGAGGGTCCCCTTTTAGAAAGAGTCAACCCTAGATCTTGATGGTCTGTGCTATTGCAAAGGTGATCGGGTCGTCCAACCGCTTTTTCGAGCTCGCCTGTGCGGCTCAGGAGTGTGTTTCGGTCAGGCCTGCATCCGCCGGGTAGGGCTCTATGGCCCAGGGACCTATCGCAGTACCTACCATTGACTCGATGACACCTTTGCTTCTCGTCTTTGCTGATCGTTCGTTACACGCGGCCCAGACAGCGTTCCATGCTGAACGCCTCGCCAGTCAGTAACATCTTGTACACGCCGATCAACAGCCGTCTAGCCAACGCCATCCGGACTTTGTTCTTGTGGCTGCGCTTCAGACGTGGCTTGGCCCAGTCCTTGACCCGCTGGTCCCAGGTCAACAGCCGGACCGCCCACTCACCCAACACATGACGCAACTCTCGGTTGCCACGCTTGGTCAACCTCCCGTGATGTGCCGTATCGGCCGACTGGTTGACCCGCGGCACCAAACCGACGTACGCCGCCACCGCTCGGCTGCCGGTAAACCGCCTGACGTCTCCCAACTCATAGACCAGCGCCGCCGCGGAGAGCAGCCCCGCGTAGTCCAGGTGGTGCTCAAGGTGTTCGGCAAGACTTCCGCGAGTCATCTCCTTGAGCTGATACTCCAACAGGGCAATCGACTCACCCAGGCTGACCACCAACGAGATCCACGACTGCAGGACCACTGTTAGTTCTGCGGTTGCCAACTCGAGGTTGCTCAGCTGTGCGATCATCCGCCGGCTCGTCAGGTCTCCGCTGAAACCGGTGACCTTGTACGCGTTCAAAAGGGCCCGGATCTGGTTGAGCACCTGCTGGCGGATCTCCATCTGGGCATGACGTGCTCTGAGGACCTTGCGTCGACCGTAGATCTCATCTTCGGCGTACCAAGTCGTGGCGTTGCGGTCGATGTCACCTAGTTGCAAGCGACGGGCGATCTCCTGGGCGTCGCGGCGGTCGGTCTTGCGACCGAGCATCTTCAGGTGAAGCTTGGTCGGGTCACAGACCACGACATCGTAACCGCGCTCGAGCAACCCGTTGACGAACCAGCGGTTCAGACCGACCGCCTCGACGGCGATCCGGCCGCAGGTCCGGTACGGCTCCAGGAACGAGAACAAAGGACCGCTGTCGGTCAGGGTGTGCACGAGAAAGCGCTTCTCGCACACCGTGCTACCGTCGTGGGCGAGCACGCAGATCTGGATCACAGTCTTGTGCAAATCGACACCAACGAAGAAACGTGTTACGGTACTCATGAGTCAGCCTCCTAGGGTAGGGGTGTTGTGGTGAACCCATCCTACCATTAGAACCGAGGCTGACTCTTTCTATACACCCCCCGGGGGGTTCTCGTCGTTTCCGAACCGTAAAGCCAGGCCAATTCGAGGTGAGTTATTTTCCGCCCACGGCCCACGGCCGTAGAAGAGTCTAGCCTCAAGTGA
>JAUVBS010000457.1 GCA_030591105.1 bacterium
GCGTCGGCAACGGTACCGACCAGAAATCGAGCGCGAAGCTCGGCACTCCGAACTGGTAGTAGCCCCACTCCTGAAGCGAGCCGGGTCCCGACACAGGTGGATCGACACGAGGGCCATCCAGACCGATTTCCTTCAGGTGTTGCGAGTACTGCCTAGCGATGGCGCTCCACCACTTCAAGTCGGCCGGATCCGGTTCGGCGGCGGCATCGCTGCCGATCATCGCCAGCACCTCCGCGGCGGACAGTTGCGGCCTTCTGAGCGCATCACGGGTGACGGGCACCAGCGCGTCGAGCCGGTACTGCTTGGTCGGATCGAGGCCCGTTGCCCTGGCCACCCAGCGCGGGATCGGATAGAGACGGTCGCTGTCGAGCGACGTATGCCGAGCGGTCGGTACCTGGAGCAGCGTGTTGGCTTCGCCCAGAACCAGGATCAGCGCGATCTCCGGGTGTGCGAACGCGTACGCCAGCAGCGCGCGGCTCTCGGGCTGGTCCGCGGCCCAGCGTCCGTAAGCGTCGGTCCATGGTACGAACCCGTGCGGGAAATTACGGCCGACGATCACGCCGCCCGAGGCATCCTCGTTCCAGCGTCCGTCGCCGTCGTCGTCCTGGCCCTCGGATTCTCTCGCGAGTCCTCCCGTCTCACCCTTGATTGGGTCGGCTTGCCGGAGCAGGCGCGGCTCGTCGTCGGTCAGCAGCCAGCGACCTGACGGCTCGTCCAGCAACATGGTCGTGATCAGACCGTCGCCGTCGAGATCGTCGGGCGCATCTTCGGCGTAAGCGCCGTCGCGGTCGTCGTCCACCGGCGTTTGGTTGCGTCCGTCCTCGGCACCCGGGCGCGCGAAGAAACGGTCCATGGCATCGGGGTTGGCCGCCGGCACGATGTGCCAGGTCACCGCGGCTGCCCGACCGTCGGTCGTGGTCGCCAGCGCTTGCGCCAGCCGCAGGGCCGCTTCGGTGGCCAGCGGCGTGGTGCCCAGGGGGTTGGCGATCACGAGCAGGGCCGGTCCTTTGGCGCTGCCGTCCGCGCTATCGTCGGCCGGAGCAATCTCCAGTAATCGGATCTTCTGACCGCCCGGCGAATGGCCCAGTTCGTGAAGAGCGACGCGGCCGCTCTGGCGGTCCAGTTGCTTGAGGGCCGAGACCAGGGCGCGGCCGTCGTGGTAGCTGGCAGTCTCAGCGGCCGCGGCACGGCCGACGACGTCGCCAACGGAAAAGGAGGCGGTCCAGACCAAGAGCCAAGCGAAGAAACAGGTGGCGATCGACGGCCCGATCGGTCGGCCGCAGCGGTAATAACGGTGCATGAAAACCTCGCAGAGAGGAGCGGTTACCAGACCGAACCCGAGGACAAACGATTATAGGACACAGGATTGAATTCGTCCACCGCGATGCGTACGTCGGCAGGTACGTCTCGAGTTGTGAGTTGTGCCTTCGAAATTGTGTCCGTTCTTATCTCGGCATACACGATGTGCAATAACGACAAGTCAGGTACCTCCTGCAAAAACGGTGGATTTCATACTTGGATCAAGTTTTTGTCATCACAAACAAAAACCCCCCGGGGGGTCCTCATTTGATCTATGGGGCGTATATTAATGATCTAGGCTTCGAGCACACTATCCGCCCCGCGGCCGTTACATGTAGCCGAGGTCCTTCAACTCCTGCTCGATCCGCTGGCGCTGCTCTGCCGACATCTCGTTGCTGACAGCGAGAGCCGGTCCCGTGGCGGCGAGGTGAGCGGCCAGTTGCTGTTGCAGCGGCAGACGCAGCGCGCGATCGTCGGCCAGGTTGCGGGTCTCGAGGGGGTCCTCGTGCAGGTCGTACAACTCCGTTGCGAGCTTGCGTTGCTGCAGCATTCGGGCCCACAATTTGAATCGTGGCCAGCGTCCGAGAGTCGGGCTGGGCAGCGCACGGATCAACTTGTAGCGCTCGTTCCGGACGGCGATCTTGAACTTGCCGTGACAGAAGACCGGCGAAGTAGGATCGCTGCCGGTGGTGTTGGCAGCCGGCCCGGTCGCCTCGGTGCGTGCGGTCGGACTCCAGAAACTCTTTTCGTGCCACACCTCGGTCAAACCCGCCGCGCCGGCGAGCTCGAGCAGGGTCGGCCAGAGGTCGACCTGGCTGACCGGTCGCGCGAGACGCGCCGGATGCGCGGGATGCTCCAGACGCGCCGATCCGTCGGCTCTGGCGGGGTCGTGGATGATGCCGACCGTCCGGATCACTTCCTCGTAGAGGTTGATCTGGCCGTGAGAGAAACCGCCGTGCTCGAGGAACTCCTCGCCGTGATCGGAGATGACCGCGACGACGGTGTCGTCGGCGAGC
>JAUVBS010000017.1 GCA_030591105.1 bacterium
ACAGATGCCGAACGGACGTAAGCGCAAGCGCAAGAAGATTGCGACGCACAAGCGCAAGAAGCGGCTGCGCAAGAACCGTCATAAGAAGAAATAACCGATCGAGGGCCGGCGCTGTGCGGCGGCCGGCTCTCGCACGGGGAGTTCGTGACGCGCAGGATCTTCTCTCAACCGCCGGCCGCAGGTGCCGATCGGTAGGATAGGGACCAAACCCCGGGTAGAAGGAGCGTAGCACGATGGCCGCGTACACGGAGGAACGACGCGGTGCCCAGCGGGTCGAGGCCAGCTTGACGCTGACGGTCAAGCTCCAGCAGCCCGACGGTACCGAAGCCGACGCCGCTCTCGAGGCGATCAACCTCTCGACGTCGGGGATCTATTTCAAGTCCGACCACTTCATCGAGCCGATGACCAAGTTGGCCATGGGGATCGAAGTCACCGTGCCTGCCGACGGCGAGAGCAGCGCACCCGACCTCGCCCTCGTCGAATGCGAGGGACTGGTGGTCCGTGTCACGCCCGAGCAACCGGCGGACGACTGCGACACCTACGAAGTTGCCGTGTTCTTCACTCATATCGAGCCCGAGAGCGTCGATATCCTCGAACGCCATATCGCCTTGCTCATCGAGAGCTGATTGCGGCGGCTGCTGAGCGAGCTGACCGTATTTTTCCTCAGGCGATCGCTACCACGACCGATTATCAAGGGCGGGAGATTCGTGCAATCGTCACGATCTGCACCGCCAGGGATCGTCGCCACCAGACCGCGCTCGCCGCGGATCTGCCGGGCGTTGGGTGATAAGCAACCTGACCGAGGCCGATGACCGACCAACGCACAATTCTCGTCATCGACGACTGTCAACCGACCTGTCGCTATCTCCAGCGTCTGCTGGAGAAGAAGGGGCATCGGGTCGTCATCGCCAACGACGGCGAGTCGGGTACCGAGCTGGCTCTGGAGATCCTCCCGGACCTGATCCTGTTGGATAAGGAGCTCCCCGGGCTACACGGCTTCAATGTCAGCCGGATCTTGAAGCGCCATCACGAGACGAGTTACATCCCGATCTTGATGACCAGTTCGACCAGCGAGTCCAGTGAACGGATACGTGGCCTGGAGATGGGGGCGGACGACTTCATCGCAAAAGATCTGCCACCCGGGGAACTGGATTCGAAGATCCGCGCCTTCTTACGCATCAAAGACCTGCAGGACCAGCTGCGCCATGAACGCGACAAGCTGAATCAGATATTCAGATTCTTGCACGAGCCGGTGGTCATCTGCGGGCCGGACGACCACATCCTCCTTGCGAGCCAGGTCGCTCTGAATCTGTTCCAGTTGCCGCGTGAGGTGGTGCGTTTCAAGACCTTCACCACGATCCTCGAGCTGCTCGGCGTCGAAACCAACACCATCGTTCAACTACGCGACGGTAGCGGCGATGATCTCCGCCTGACGATCAAGGTCGACGATGAGCCGACCATCCTGACCGCGCGCTCGGCACCGATCACTCTCGACGACGGTGGCGACGCAGTCGCTTACGTATTCGAGGATATCACCCAGCAAGTGGCCGACGAGCGAATCAAAGCCGACTTCCATTCGATGATTGCGCACGATCTACGCTCGCCGCTGTCGGTGATCCAGGGCTACGTGTCGCTGATGGCCACCGGGAAGGCCGGGGAGGTCAACGAGGTTCAAGCTGAATTCCTCTCCAGCGTAAGTCAGAAGATTGACGAGATAACGACGCTGCTCAACGATTTCTTGGATATCAGCAAGATCGACGCAGGCTTCATCAATCTCCGACGGGCTCGGACCTCGTTGCCGGAGGTGATCACCGAGAGCGTCGTCGATCTGAATTTGCTCGCGGAGAATCGCGGTATCAAAATCACCACCGACCTGCCGGAATCGCCCGTGTGGGTGGACGGAGACCCCCTGCGTTTGAAGCAGATTCTACGCAACCTGATCAGCAATGCGATCAAATACAACGTCGACGACGGTTGGATCCGGGTCGGCTGTGCCAGCGACGGCGACGCGGTACGCACCACCGTCGCTGATAGCGGCATCGGTATGTCTGCCGAAGAGTTGCGGACCCTGTTCCTGCCCTATCACCGCGGTCCCCGCGAACGCAAGATCAAAGGGACCGGGCTCGGCCTGGTGATCGTCAAGAAGTTGGTCGAGGCTCACGGCGGCCAGATCAACGTGACCTCCGAGCTCGGTAAGGGCTCATCGTTTGCCTTCACCATGCCCACTGCCAAGCCAGAATCGACCGATGCCGAGTCTGCCGACGCCCCCAGCGTAGCCGTCAGGTAATCGACCACGACTGACACCGTTTGAGCCATCTGCGGGTGGCGGCCGTCGGCGATCCGTCGCCGCGCGGCGCCAGGTGCGGACTGCCCAATCGCGCCGAGACGGCAGGATCTGCCGATCGTTCGCGGCAGTACGGGCCGTCGATCGCAGGTGGCTCGGCTCCGCCGTCGGCGTCGGCAGGAATTGCCGATCGTCCCTACCGAGCCGATCTCCGGGAATACGAACAGCGGTCGCTGTGGCATGTCGATTGCCGCTTGGCCGAGGCGCCGTCTTGCCGCGAGCCGTACCGCGCCGTTCGAGCCGGTGACGGCGGCGGATACAAGAGGTGCAAATACCGAAAGGGAGATCGCTGTGCTCAAAAGCCTGCTGACGGCCGAAGAAGCCATGCAGCGGGAGCAGATCAAGTTGGACGTGCTGGCCAACAACCTGGCCAACGTCAACACGACTGGTTTCAAGCAAAAGCTCACCAGCGTGCAGCAGCTCGCAACCCGTAGCGTGATCGATCGCGGCGCCGAAGGTACGTCCATGAGTGGCGCGGCTGGGCCGCGACCGAATCGGGCGGGCACGCATTGGTCTACGGAACGGCCGGTACAGATGCGGATGATCCTCGATCCGCGACCCGGCCAGTTACGGCAGACCGGCCGCGAGACCGACCTGGCCATTGTTGGCAGGGGGCTGTTCGTGGTCAAGACCGCGGACGGCGATCTGTACACCCGTAACGGCCAGTTCCGTCTCGACGGCGAAGGACGTCTGGTCACGGCCCACGGTCTTGCCGTACAAGGCGAGCGAGGGGACATCGTCGCCGATGGGCGGTCGCTGACCATCCAGCGTGATGGATCGATCGTGGTCGACGGTCAGCGGATCGACGCGTTGCGCATCGTACAGCTGGCGGACATGACCGGGCTCGAGCATCGCGGCAGCAGTTTGCTCAGACCGCCGCTCGACGTCGAGTTGCAGGAGATGCCGCGTGAGCAGATAGAACTGCTGCAAGGGCATCTCGAGGGCAGCAATGTCAGTCCCATCGCCTCGTTGATCGATATGATCGCCGCGCAGCGTGCGTTCGAGGTCAAGGCGAAGTTGCTGTCGACCGCCGACGAAATGCTGGCCAAGAGTGTCAACCAGTTGTCCGCGATCCGCTAGGTCGGATGGCCATCTGGCGTGACGAAACCGGCGCCGAAAGGATAGACCATGCTGAGAACCATGAGCACCGCCGCCTCGGGAATGAAGGCGCAGCAGACCAATATCGATATCATCGCCAATAACTTGGCCAATGTGAATACCGCCGGCTACAAACGCAGCCAGGCGGAATTCCAGGATCTGCTGTACGAAGTGGTCGCCTCCGGTGGCGCGTCACGCGGCGAAGGGCGAACTGCGCCGGTACGGATCGAGATCGGGCACGGCGTGAAGCTGGTCGGGACCAACCGAGACTTCACCGGCGGTTCCATCGTCTCGACGAACAACCCCCTCGATTTGATGATCGAGGGCGACGGGTTCTTCCAGGTGCGACTGCCGGACGACACCATTGCCTATACACGCGACGGCAGCTTCAAGCTCGATGCGGAGCGCAACATCGTCACTGCCGCCGGCTACCGGCTCGAGCCGCCCATCACCGTACCGCTGGACGCGGTGGAACTCTCCGTCGCGCGCGACGGAACCATCAGCGTCCGGTTGCAGGGAGAGTCGAGCAGTTACGATGATATCGGCATGATCGAGCTGTCACGTTTTCCCAACGCGGCTGGTATGAGCGCGCGTGGGGGGAATCTCTACTTGGAGACGCCGGCCAGCGGCATCCCCCTGCTGGCGCTACCGGGGCTCGACGGGATCGGCGAGATCTCGTCGGGGTACCTCGAAATGAGCAACGTCGACACTGTCCACGAACTGGTGAACATGATCGCGGCGCAACGGGCTTATGAATTGAACTCGCGCACCATCGCCATCGCCGACGAGATGCTCCAGACCATCAACCGGTTGAAGAGGTAACGCATGCCCGACCGCGGCGCACGATCGACACGAGCGGGGGTGGCAACAGCCGCCGTCGTAACGGCGTTGGCTGCGCTGTTGCTGCTGGCGACGAACCAACCGGCGGGCGCGTGGAACCTGTCTCTGGTCGACTCGGTCACGGTCTCCGCAGCGGTGGTCCGCGTGGCCGATCTGGCGCGAGGATCGATTCCTCCCGCGGCGGCGGCGGTCGTGGTGATGCCGGCGGGCAAGCCCGGCCAGTCGTCTACGGTGGAGCGACAGTTGATCCTACGACGACTCGTCAGCGCCGGCCAAGCGTCGGGAGTGAGCTTCCGCGGAGCCGAAATCTGCCAGGTACTCTACGGGGGGTTGAGACTCAACAGTGGTGCCCTCAGCGGGCGGGTTCACGACTGCGTCGCGGTCCTGTTGCCGCCGGCGTTACCGGAAGCTCCGCCGACCTGGTGGGTCGTGGAATTGCCGGACCTCGACCTGGCGGTTGCCGGTGACTGGGAGGTCGCGCTGGCTGAACCGCGGCGGCTGCAGCCGGGCCGCAACCTGGTACCACTGCAAGTCGGTGACGGCCGCCACAACTATCGGTTTTCCGCCAAGGTGACCGTGCATGCTTTCGGCGAAATCGCTCAAACGGTCGGCAGAATCGCCCGCGACACGTCGCTGCGCCCCGAACAGATGGCCTGGGAGTGGTGTGACTTGGCGACGGTAGCGTCGGGTCTCGTGGTCGGTCGCGACGAGGTAACCGGCTGCAGCGCGGCCCGCGAGCTGTCGGCGGGACAGCCGTTGCGCAAGGCCGATCTCAAACCGACGCCGCTGATCCTCGCCGGCCAACCGATCGAGCTCCGCATCGGGCGGGGCCGGGTCGCGGTGGCGGTCCGGGCGGTCGCCCGCCAGCCCGGACAGCTGGGACAGATCATAAGCGTTCGTAACGAGCTGACCGGCCGACTGGTCACCGCCCGTGTGGCGGGACCGGGGCTGGTGGAATGGAGCAGGTGATCCCGATGCAAAGATGCAAGACGCTCTTGCGCGCAGTAATTATAGCGACGGTCCTGGCGACCGCCGTGACCGCCGCGGCCACCGAGCCGTTGATCGATTTCGAGGCCGGCACTTCGCTGGTCGGCAACCAGAAAGCGCATCGAGTGGGTGATCTGGTGACGATCATCATCTCCGAGCAGTCTTCCGCCAATGCGTTCAACAAGTCCGAGGCGAACAACAAGTCGGAGATAAGCGGTGGTCCGGGTTTCGGTATGCTCGATTTCTTGGGCAGCTGGCAGCTCGACATCGAGAATCGGTACCGCGGCGAGGGCAAGACCACGCGTACCGGCGATCTGCGCGCAGAGATTTCGGCGCGCATCGTCGAGGTTATGCCCAACGACGACTACCGCATCATCGGTACCCGTATGGTCAATATCAACGGCGAGAAGCAGCTGATCGAGATCACCGGGATCTGTCGGGCGCGCGACATCCGCTCCGACAACTCGATCCTCTCGACCTACATCTCGGACGCACAGATCTCCTATCGAGGGAGTGGCCCGATGCACGCCAGTGCCGAGCCGGGGATCATCACCAAGATCGTCAACTGGCTCTTCTAGGGGGACGGTATGAACGCGCGCCAATGCACCTTCGCTGCTTACTGCGCCACTGCTGTGTTCGCGCTTACCGCGGCGTTACCGACGATAGCGGCCGAATCGCGCATCAAGGACATCGCGATGCTCGAGGGCATGTCTCAAGAACCGTTGGTCGGTTACGGCTTGGTGATCGGCTTGAACGGTACCGGTGACGGCCAGAGTGCCGAGTTCACCGTCAATTCGCTGACCGCGCTGCTCGATCGGCTCGGTGTGACGGTCGATCCGGGCGACGTCCGTCTGAAAAACGTCGCCGCGGTACTGGTCAACGCTCGGGTCGAGCCAGGCTTGGCGATCGGCTCGAAGATCGCCGTGACGGTTTCGAGCATCGGCGATGCGACAAGTCTCGAAGGTGGTTTTCTGGTCATGACGCCGCTCAAGGGGACCGACGGCACCATCTACATGGTGGCTCAGGGGCCGGTGTCCATCGGCGGTTTCAACATCAGGAGCGGGGCGAACAACAGCTACCGTAAGAATCACGCCACGGTGGGCAGGATCCCCGGCGGCGGGCTGCTCAAACGGCAAATTTCGGCTAATTATCTGCGCGGCGATCAGGTGGCTTGGTTGCTTCACAATCCCGATTTCACCACCGCCAGTGCCGTCGCCAACGTGGTCAACGAACGGTACGGCGCCGGTACAGCCCGCGCCACCTCTGCCCAACGGGTCGTGGTCCGGATGCCCGAAACTGCGCTCGATCGACCGGTGGCCTTCATCGCCGCGGTGAGCGAACTGCAGACGACGACCGACACTCCCGCGCGGGTCGTGATCAATGAACGCACCGGGACGATCATCGTCGGTGCGGGCGTCGTGCTCAAAGAGGCGGCGGTCGCCCATGGGGATCTCACGGTGGAGATCAGAACTTACTACGATGTTTCCCAGCCCGGACCGTTCGCCCGGCGCGGCAGAACTGCCGTTACGCCCGACGTGAACACGGACGTGAGCGACAAGCCGGCGCGGGTGCTGCGTGTGCCGGAGACCAGCACGGTGGCCGACGTGGTCGGTGTGCTCAATGAAATCGGGGCCAGTCCCCGCGACATCATCGCCATTCTGGAGGCCCTGCGCGAAGCTGGGGCGCTCCAGGCAGAACTGGTGATCTTCTAGCGCCATGGCCGAACTGACCACACGCGTAGCTCTTCCGGTTTCTCCGCAGAGCCTCATCCAGCGCCCCGTCAGCGGCGCGCCGCGTAGCACGGTGCCGTCGGATCGGCAGGCGCCCGCCTCGGATCGGGCCGGACTCGAGAAAGTCGCCCAGCAGTTCGAAGCGATATTTCTCGGAACGCTGCTCAAATCCATGCGCGCAACGGTACCGGAAAGCGATCTGTTCGGTGCTGGTGGTGCGACACGGTTATACCGCTCGTGGCACGACCAAGAACTGGCCGCGGTCATGGCCCGTACCGGCAGCATGGGTATCGGCGATCTGATCGTCCAGCAATACGGAGCCAGCGTGGGCGAAGCCGACGCTGCCGGGCGGTCAGTGCTGCCGTCTCGGTTCGACAGCTTGCGGCGCAGCGATGTGCCCACCGCACTACCGGTCTCACGCCCGCCCGACCCGCGTCTGCTGGCGAACTACCAGCGCGAGGCGGTGTCGGGCGAGGCGATCGGCCGCATGGTCCGTCTGCGTCGTCAGGCTGAATTGATGGGCGGGGCCACGGCCGACACCCTCGGGCGCTACCAGCGTGAAATCCAACACGCTGCGGCGACCAGCGGCCTCGATCCCGCACTCATACTGGCGGTCATTCAGGAGGAATCCGGTGGCGATGCCCAAGCAGTATCGTCGCGGGGGGCCCTCGGCTTGATGCAGCTGATGCCCGGTACCGCCGAGGAACTGGGTGTCGCGCGTCCTCTGGATCCTGCCGCTAATTTGGGCGGTGGAGCCCGCTATCTGGCGCAGATGCTCCGACGCTACGACGGACACCTGGATCTCGCTCTGGCGGCCTACAACGCCGGGCCGCGCGCGGTCGACCGCGCCGGAGGTGCAATACCACCGTACGCCGAAACCCGCCGCTATGTCGATCGCGTCACGGCACGTCTGGGACGGCTCGGAGGCGATGCGACCCGTCCGTGGCACGGATCTGGCGACCTGTCGCGGTGAGTCATCGAGAACAAGGTCTGCGTCGGCGGTACCGGTCGGGTGGAATCCGGGCGCCAGGCAATCTACGCGTGGAAAGGGGTAGTGCGGTATGAAACGCGCGATTCCCACGGCCAAACTGCTGGCCGAAGACGCCAATCGGCTCTGCGTGCTGTTCGGAGACGAAGAGCGGCAATACCGGCGCTTGTTGCGTCTGGCGTGGCGTCAGAACCGCTACCTGCGGCGGCAGGACACCGACCGCTTGGCAGAAAATACCCACCAAGGGCAGAAATACCTCCCTGCTGCCGATGCCGCGCGGCGTCGCCGGGAGAGTTGCGTTGCTCACGTGGCCGAAAATCTGGGTATTTTTCCGGCGCTCACCTCGCCGTTACAGCTGCTCGATTACGCGGATCTACAGGTCAAGCGACAAGTACGCGATAGCGTACAGGAACTGCTGACCATCACAACGCGTCTAGCCCGTCAGAACGAGCTGAATCGACAGCTGGCCGCTTTCTGCATCGAATTGACGCAGGAGGAGGCCGAGATATTCAAGCGCTGTGTGCTGGACGACCCGGCCGGCTGCTACGACGGCACGGCCCGTCCGACGACCAACGGACCGGGCGGCGTACTCGAACGGCAGGCGTAAGGAGGGGACGACATGACGAGTCTGGCCTCTGTGATGGACATCGGTCTGTCCGCTCTATTCGCGGCGCAGGCCGGTTTGACCGGCGTCAGTCACAACATCGCCAACGCGAACACACCGGGTTTCAGCCGACAGCAAGCGCTGTTCGCAGCGCGCCGTCCGTTGATCCTCAGCTTCGGCGCCCTCGGCCGGGGCGTCGATGTCACGGAGATACGGCGTATCCAGGACGATTTCCTGCTCGCGAATTTGCGCCGACAGAGTTCGCGCCGCGAGAGTTTTGCCATGGTCGATTCGGCGCTCACCGAAGTCGAGGCGATCCTGGGGTCGGTGGACAATGATCACCTGACCAGCGCGATCAACGATTTCTTCGCGGCGTGGAGCGACCTAGCCAACCCGCCCATCGATACCAGTTTGAAGTCGTACGTACTGAGCCGGGCACTCAGCCTGGTCGAGGATTTCCACGCTGTCGGTCGCTCCCTCGACGAAGCCGTCCTTGATCTCGAGCAGCGCATCGAGTCCGGTGTCGTCGATCTGAACGAGTTGCTGCAGCAGGTGGCGAATCTCAACGAACAGATCGCTGCCGCGGAGATCGGCGGTCCGCAGGCCAACGACCTGCGAGATCGGCGCGACCTGCTGTTGACGCAGATCTCCGAGCTTGCCGAAGTCACCGTGCACGAGCGCGAAGATGGCAGCGTCGATGTCATCCTGGCCGGACGTACTCTGGTCACGCGCGGCAGTTATCAACAGCTGGCCACGACCACTCAACGCAGCGGTGACGGTTACCAGCTGACGGTGATCACAGCCGACGGCCAGCAACCGATCGAACTACCGACCGGACGCCTCGAAGGGTTGATGACGGCGCGCGACGAGCACCTGAGCGAGGTGCGCGGCCAGCTCGACGAGGTGGCACGCTATCTCATCGATTCGGTGAACACCCTGCACATCGAGGGCCGCAGCGGCGGCACGTTGGGTATCCCGTTCTTCGTCGGTGACAGCCTGGCGACCATCGAAGTAGCTGAGGCGATCCAGAACGATGCCGGTCTGATTGCGACCTCGCGTTCGGGGGCAGCGGGGGACACGGACATCGCCCGGGCCATCGCCGCGCTGGCCGACGAAGGGATCGGCGGCCCCGGCGACGCGAGTGTCAGCGATCGCTACCGCACGGTATTGATCGATCTCGCCGGTCAGCGGAGCAGTTTCGCTTTCCTGACAGAGAACCAGAACAACGTGGTGCACTCGGTCCAAGCCAAGATCGCCAGCGTAAGCGGCGTGAGCCTCGACGAGGAGGGGGCCAACATGATCCGTTACCAGAACACCTACAACGCCGCGGCCAAGGTGATCGCCACGGTGCAGGAGATGTACGACAGCCTGTTTGCGATGATCTAGGCCGCGACCAGGCTCAGCGCGAAGGTTCAAGGAAATGAGTATGCGGATATCGGACAGCTACCGCTCGTTGATCATGACCAACGATCTCGGCCGCAGCCTGTCCGTCTGGCTCGAACTACAGCGCCAAGCGGGCACCATGCGACGGCTCAACTCGTTCGCGGACGATCCGCGGGCGGTGGGGTCGATTCAGCACTACACCGACTTGATTGCGACGAACGCCCAGTACCTGCGTAACGCCGGCCGCGCGCGAACCATCGTCGATGCGACCGATACCGCGCTACAAGACATCAGCGCGGTGTTGATCGAAGTGCGGGAGCTGGTGCTGCGCGAATCGTCGGCCCTCGGCACACCCGATTCGATGCACAACGCGACCGGTGAAGTGGAGCAGTTGATCGGACGATTGCTGCAAGTACTCAATACGAGCGTCGAAGGCAACTATATCTTCGCTGGCCATGCCGTCGATACGCCGCCGTTCGTGCGTCACGGTGATACGGTGCTGTATCAGGGCGATCAAGGCGACATCGTCGCGCAGACCGGTCCGAGCCGCTCGCTGGTCGTGAACATTACCGGCGACACTTTCCTCGGTACGCTCAGTGCCATGTTGCATGGCACCGCGGATCTGGCACCGCAGTTGACGGCGACCACATCGCTGGACGACCTGAACCACGGCACCGGTTGGGAACCCGGCTCGATCCGCATCACCGACGGTACGGGCGCGACGTACGACGTCGATCTGACCGGGGCGTCGAGTGTAGCCGACGTGATCGCCACGGTCGGCGCTGTGACCGGAGGTGCGGTGACCGTAGCGGTCGCTGCCGACGGTACAGCCCTCGAATTGACCGGTACCGGACCGCTCTCGGTCGCGGAGATCGGGACGGGAACGACGGCGGCGTCACTCGGTATCGCGGCCAGCTCGCAAGCTGGCATCCTCACCGGGAGCGATATCCGGTCGCCGCTCACGGCGACCACCGCCTTGAGCGAGATCGACGCGTTGGCGGCTGCGTTACCCCTCGGCGTGATCGAGGTCACCACCGGCGGGACGAGCTACACCGTGGACTTCTCGACGGCCGCGACTGTCGACGATCTGGTGACGGCATTCGCCGCCGCCGTGCCGGGTTTGCAGCTCCAGATCGAAGCCGCGTCGCTTACGGTGGTCAGCGGCAGCTCTGAGCCGTTCACCATCACCAACGTCGGTTCAACGACGACCGCCAGTGCCCTGGGTATCGCGGGCACCGGTACACCGGTCCGGCTGTTCGGCGTGCTCGAGGATCTCAAGGCGGCCCTCGCGGCCGCCGACCAGAGTCGGGTGCACCACTCGCTGGATGAACTGGCGGCGCTCGAGCGCTTGGTCGGTGCTCAACTGGTCGTGGTCGGCGGCCGTCAGAACGATCTCGACTGGGTCGACAGCCTCTTGCGGCAACGAGAGGAGCGACTGCAAACCAGTCTGTCCTACGAGCGCGATGTGGATATTGCGTCGCTGTCAGCCGATCTGAGCCGGGCCGAAGCGAGTTACCAGGCCAGCCTGTTGGTGACGAGTCAGCTGTTCGAATACAACCTGATGATGTTCTTGCGTTGAACCGGGGCCGCGGGGCTTCGTCCGAGGAGAAACCGATGCCTACCTTCGAGACCGTTCGTTTCGGCGAACTGAATTACCGCGAACAGGATGTCGTACGGTTACCCGGCGGGCTGATCGGACTACCCGATCTGCAACGTTGGCTCATCCTCGACATGGGGGACGAGCTACCCGCTAAGTGGTTGCAGTCGCTCGATCGCAACGACTTCGGTGTTCCGGTGATGCAGCCGTACTTCTACACCGACGATTACGATCCGGCGATACCGGAGTCAGTCCGGCAGATCATCGGCAGTGACAGCGATCAGAACCTGGTGACGCTGGTGATTACCACGGTGCACGACGGCGGTGCGAAGATGACCGGCAACCTGCTGGCACCGTTGATTATCGATACGGAGTCGAGGCAGGGGATCCAGCTGACCCTGGACGACAGTCGCTACCGGATTCGGCAGGAGATCGATTACTTCAAATTTGGCCTTGCCGTATCACCGGAGTCGTTGGACAATGATGTTCCCGCGGAGGGAGCGCTCCAGCAGACGGATCGGACCGCTAAGGAAACCGAGACCGTCGAACTTTGAACGATGCGTCGGAGCGGCGCTGGCGGGTGGACAGGGAGGTCCCATGCTAATTCTCAGCCGGAAACGCAACGAGAAGATCATGATCGGCGACGATATCTCGATCATGATCGTCGATATACGTGGCGACCAGGTCCAGATTGGCATCGATGCACCACGTGCGATTCCGGTCCACCGGTTCGAGATCTACGAAGAGATCAGGAACAGTACCTTACGCGCGGCCGAGTCGGCCGAGATGGACGTCGATGCCTTAAAGAAAAAGATGAAGAAACAGGGGGATTCTGGTAATAAATAATGGTTTGTGGGATTAAATTAACGCCGGCCCTTGCGGCCGGTTTTTTTGTTTTCTTGTAACGACCGCTAGGCTTTCCGATCGATGCAGGTCGGCGGTGCCACGGTGGCAGCGCCACGCGGTGGCCCCTGGCCGCCAATGCGCCGACAGGTAGCCGCAAGATCGTCGCGCACCGCTGCGAATCTATGCTGTAACGCGGTGTCGAGTTTGGCCAGTTCGGCCAGCTGTCCGTGGTGTGCGGCCAGTTCTGCCTCGGTACAGGTCTGGAGCCGACGGTCCAAATCGGCGAACTGTCGGCCGCGGTCGGTTATCAAATCGTCGCAGGCGGTAAAATCGTTGCGCTCTAGGGCGCGCGCGAGTGCCTCGGTCAATTCAGTCACACTGGTGATGATCTCGTGCATCTCACGATTCCGCTGTAGGTTACTCATGATCTGTCCGCCAGTACGATCGGGGCTACGGGGTTGGCCGGTCGGTCGGCTGAATCGAGTACATCGGAAG
>JAUVBS010000095.1 GCA_030591105.1 bacterium
CTGGCGGTCTGCGCGTTGAAGCGCGCTGCGGTCGAACACGCCGACCAGCCGCTGTGGCAAGCCAACCTGCAGCCGCACACCGATACGGGTAAGAAAGTCGCCGTGATCGGCGCGGGGCCGGCCGGGCTGAGCGCCGCCTGGTTTCTGCGGCTCCAGGGGCATGGGGTCGATGTGTACGATGCGCAACCGGCGGCCGGTGGCTGGCTACACGACGGTCTGCCGGCGTACCGGCTGAATAGCGACGCACTTGCCGCCGACGTCCAGGACATCGCCGATCTGGGGGTCGATTTCCGCCTCGGCGTCGAGGTGGGCCAGGACATTGCCCTCGCGGAGCTACGCGAGCAGTACGATGCACTGCTCGTCGCCGTCGGTGCCCGCACGGCCAAGGCGTTGACCTGCCCGGGCAGCGATCTGCCGGGCGTCATCAGCGGACTCGAGCTACTGCAAGGGTTAGCGGCCGGCAACGGGAACGGATCGGTCCGCTTCACCGGCGAGACGGTCGTCGTCGTCGGCGGCGGTAACGTGGCCATCGACGTGGCGCGCACAGCGCTACGGCTAGACCCGGCCGCGGTCCATCTCTACTGTCTCGAAAAGAGCGACGAGATGCCGGCCCACGTCTGGGAAGTGGCCGAAGCCGAGCGTGAAGGAGTCGTCGTGCACGCCGGTTGGGGCCCCGCTCGTATCGTCGGACAGGATAAGGTCGAGCGGGTCGAGTTTGCCGAGTGCGTCGCCGTGTTCAATAGCCAGGGCGAGTTCGCGCCGCGATTCGACGCGACCGCCACCGTCAGTCAGGCGGCCGACCGCGTGCTCGTCGCCATCGGCCAGCAACCCGCCCTCGGGTTGTTCAACGGTCAGGACGGCGATGTCCGATCGGCGACCGGCACCATTGCGGCGGATCCCGCGACGCTCCAGATCGCCAGCGAAGATCTGTTCGCCAGCGGGGAAGTGGTCACCGGTCCGGCATCGGTGGTAACGGCGGTGGCCCAGGGTCGGCAGGCCGCGGCCAGCATCGACCGGCGGCTCGGCGGCGACGGCGACCTGACCTCGCAGCTGCTCACCGCTACCGTACCGGACGTACAGCTAGAACCCGACCCAGATTTCTGCGCCCGCCCGCGGGTAGCGGTACCGAGGCCGGCTGCCGGCATCGCGGCCGGCGGTTTCGAACTGGTCGAGGGCGGCTACAGCGCCGACGAAGCGAGGCAGGAGGCTGACCGCTGCCTGCGCTGCGATATGCGTTTGCAGCTACGGCCGAACCCGGCTCCGCCCGAACCGTGGCTGGCGCTCACAGCCGAGGTCGTCGCCACCATGCCGTCGGCCGAAGGTGTGTACCAGCTCCTGGACGAAGAGAAGACGATTTACGCGATCAAGGGAGTGGCTGACTTGCAGGTGGCTCTGGCCGAAATCGTCGAGTCGACGAGCCGAGCTCGCTATTTCCTGTACGAAGAGGATCCTTTATTCTCCAAGCGGGAGAGCGAGCTCAACCAGGTCTATCTGCAGCAGCACGGCAGCTTGCCCCCGGGAGAGGGCGACGACGATCTAGACGACCTGTACTGATCCGGGTCATGAAGTGAAGGAGGGGAACCGATGGCACTAGAGTGGCTTCCGCGTGATGATGAGATCAAGGATCATGCCTTGGGTGGCAAAGAGCACTGGGGCAGTGAACCGCCGTGCACGCAATACGAGAAGCGACCAATCATCGACGCCGACGGCAAGGCGGTCGACGACCTGTACACGGCGTGGATCACCTTGAACAACCCGGCCCAGTACAACTCCTACACCACGGAGATGGTCAAGGGCGTGATCGCCGGTTTCCAGGCGGCATCGCTGGACCGCAGCGTGGTCGCCGCCGTATTTACCGCCGCGGGCGATCGCTCGTTCTGCACCGGTGGCAACACCAAAGAGTACGCCGAGTACTATAGCAACCGGCCGCACGAGTACGGTGAGTACATGGACCTGTTCAACGGTATGGTCGACACGATTCTCGGCTGCAAAAAGCCGACCATCTGCCGCGTGAACGGTATGCGCGTGGCCGGTGGCCAGGAGATCGGCATGGCCTGCGACCTGACCGTCGCCTCGGACCTGGCCCTGTTCGGTCAAGCCGGTCCGCGCCACGGCTCGGCCCCCGACGGCGGCTCGACCGATTTCCTGCCGTGGATGCTGTCCATCGAGGACGCGGTCTGGAACTGTATTTCGTGCGAGCTGTGGAGTGCCTACAAGATGAAGCTGAAAGGCTTGATCACGAAAGTCGTGCCCGCGCTCAAGATCGACGGCGAGTTCGTGCGCAACCCGCTCGTGATCACCGATGAGTACCTCGCCGACGGCGAGATCGTATACGGCGAGCTGAGAACAGGTGAGGCGGCCAAGCAGGCCAAGGCGCTGTTGAAGAGCGGGACCACGGATCTGTCCCGACTCGATACCGAAGTCGCGGCCATCATCTGGAAGTTGACGAACCTTTTTCCCGGTTGCGTCATCAAGTCGCTCGACGGTATCCGCGCCAAGAAAAAGTTCTTCTGGGACCAGGCGAAGCTGCCGAACCGACACTGGTTGGCGGCAAACATGGCGGGCGAGGCGTTCCTCGGTTTCAACGCCTTCAACACGAAGTAGATCACCGGCCGCGACACCATCGATTTCGTGCGCTTCAGGCAACTGATTGCCGCGGGCCGGCAGATGGATGCAGAGGTGTTCGCCGAAGTGCTCGGCGAACCGCGGGAGAGTTAGGTGCGATCCCGGTCCGGCCGCGCGCACGACCGCGCGCCAAGCCGGGCACCAGACCGCGCACTGGACTGCGCGGAGATGATCGGGATCCGATACGATTGATGTCCGGATCTGGCCCGCTGTGAGCGAGGCCAGAGATTACCCCCGGCCGTGGGCGGGGAAGTCCGGTAGCGGCAGCGCAACAGCGACGCCCGGACTGAACCGAACGGCGGCCAGAGACCGCTGAGCGGCGGCGCGACTGCGACCGCTGCCCGGCGCCACCCGGGAGGGCGGGACTTATGCGATACTGGCGAGTCCCCCTTGACGCTGACCAGATCAAGATTCCCCAGGGTGAGATCCACCTCTTGGTCGACCGCTGCAAGGGCTGCGAGTTCTGCGTGGAGTTCTGTCCACGCGGCGTGCTCGTGATGTCCTCCGAATACAACCCGAAGGGTTACCATTACCCCGAGGTTGCACATCCGGAGTTGTGCGTCGATTGCGACCTGTGCGAGGTGATCTGTCCCGACTTTGCGATCTTCTGTCTGCCCAAGACCGAGGAGGTCAATGATGGCGCGAGCTGATCCCGGTCACGTGCTGACCGGCAGCCACTATCTCGACGGCGACCACGCCTGTACCGAAGGCGCCCTGTCGGCCGGCTGTAACTTCATCGCGGGGTATCCGATTACCCCATCGACCGAAGTCGTCGAACGTTTCGCCCGCCGGATCCCCACCGTCGGCGGTACGTTCATCCAGATGGAAGACGAGATCGCCTCGATCACGGCGATCCTCGGCGCTGCTTGGGGTGGTGCCAAGGTGATGACGGTCACGTCGGGCCCCGGCTTCAGTCTGATGATGGAGAACATCGGTCTGGGCGCGATGCTCGAGACTCCGTGTGTGATCGTGAACGTCCAGCGCGGCGGACCATCGACCGGGTTGCCGACCATGGTCGGCCAGGCCGACATCATGCAGGCCCGCTGGGGGTCGCACGGAGATTACGAGATCATCGCGCTGGCGCCCCAGTCGCCCCAGGAAGCCTACACACTGACCATCGAGGCGTTCAACCTGGCCGAGAAGTACCGCACCCCGGTGATGGTGATGCTCGACGAGTGCATCGGCCACATGACCGAGAAGGTGGTCATCCCCGAGGCGGACAGCATCGAGCTGACCGAGCGGCGCAAGACGGACAAACCGCCGGGCGAGTACCTGCCGTTCGCTGTCGGTGAGGACATGATTCCCGACATGGCCCACGCGGGCGAGGGGCACCGCTACCACATCACCAGTCTGACCCACGACGAGCAGGGCTATCCGGTGATGAGCGCCGAGGTGCAGGACAAGCTGGTGCGCCGGCTCTGCGACAAGATCCGCAACAACACCGACGAGATCGTCATGCTCGAAGAAGACGGGCTCGACGATGCCGACGTCGTGGTCCTCTCGTACGGTATCACCTCACGTGTCGCGCGCGCGGCCGTGGACGACGCCCGGGAAAAAGGTCTGAAGGTCGGCCGTCTGCGACTGTTGACCGTGTGGCCGTTTCCCGAGCGGTACATCCGTGAGCTGGCCGAGCGGGTCAAGGCGTTCGTGGTGCCGGAGATCAATTACGGGCAGTTGGTGCTCGAGGTCGAGCGGTGTGCTGCCGGACGGGCGCAGACGATCCTGTTGCCTCACATGGGGGGCGACGTGCACGACCCGGCCGTAATCCTGCAGGCGATCGAGGAGGCAGCGTCATGACGCAGACCAAGACGACCCAACCGGGATCCGAGCAGGAGCTCAAGCACCCGCAGGATCATCTGCTGCGCAGCGACCGGCTGCCCCACATCTGGTGCGCCACCTGTGGCATCGGCACGGTGCTCAAATGCTTCATCGAGGCGATCGACCGCTCGAAGATTCCGTACGACGACATCGCCATCGTATCGGGTATCGGTTGCACGGGTCGCGTCGCGGGCTACGTCAAGCTCGATTCATACCACACGACCCACGGGCGGGCGATTCCGTTCGCCACCGGCTTGAAGCTGGCCAACCGCAGACTGAAGGTCGTGGTATTCAGCGGCGACGGCGACCTGTCGGCCATCGGGGGCAACCACCTGATCCACGCGGCGCGCCGCAACATGGACATCACGGTTGTCTGTGTGAATAACTTCATCTACGGGATGACCGGTGGCCAAGCTGCGCCGACGACGCCGGGAACGGCGGTCACTTCGACCACGCCGTGGGGTGCGTTCGAGCCGGCGTTCAACCTGCCGCAGCTGCTCGAAGCGTGCGGCGCCAGCTACGTCGCGCGCTGGACCTCTTTGCACGTGCGGCGGTTGACGAAGTCGTTCACCGAGGCGCTTCTGAAGAAAGGGTTCTCCTTCGTCGAAGCCATCGCTCCTTGCTCGACGCTCTACGCACGGCGCAACCGCCTCGGGAGTGGCTACGACCTGATGAAGTTCTACCACGACCATAGCGAGATCCGGCACGGCGCTGACGTGAATGAGGTCGATATCGGTTTCCAGGATAAGATCACCGTCGGCAAGTTCATCGACCGCGACCGGCCGACCTGGCTCGAGCTGAACGATCAGCAACACGAAGCGACGCTTGGCGAGAAGTACTATCGCCACGCCGAGACCATTGCGGCCGCGGCCGAAGCGGACGCTGCCGCGCCGCCGACCGGTACAGCCGAAAAGACCCAGGACGGCGGTAAAGACAGCGGTAAAGACGGCGGTAAGAACGGCGGCAAGGACGACAGCAAGGAGGGGAGCCATGCCTAGACGAGAGATCCGGATCACCGGTTACGGTGGGCAGGGCATCATCTTGACCGGCTACATCTTCGGCAAGGCGGCGGCCATTTTCGACGACCGCTACTCGACCATGACCCAGAGTTTCGGCCCCGAAGCGCGCGGGAGCGCCTGTGCGTCGGCACTCGTGGTCGACGAGGAGGTCATCGCCTATCCCTACCTGCGCCAGACCGACGTGCTGATCGCTCTCTCTCGCGAGGGGTACGAGAAGTACATCGACGAGTTGAATCAGGACGGCGGCATCCTGATCTACGACCAGGACATGGTCGAGCCGCAAGAGTTGAAGGGAACCATCAAGATGTACGGCGTGCCCGCGGCGCGTCTCGCCGAAGAGCTCGGCAAACGCATCGTTCAGAATATCGTGGTGGTCGGTTTTGCGACCGCCGCCACCCAACTGGTCGCCAAGGATGCGGCAAGAAAGGCGGTGGAATCGTCGGTCCCCGAAGCACTGATCGATTTGAACCTACAAGCATTCGAGAAGGGCTATGAGTACTTCGACAACTAGAGGGGTGCTGGTGATCGGGGGAGGGATCGCAGGGATCCAAACCTCGCTCGATTTGGCCAAGGCCGGTTTCCGGGTACACTTGGTCGAGCGAACCCCGTCCATCGGTGGTCGCATGAGTCAGCTGGACAAGGTCTTCCCCACGGTAGACTGCTCCATCTGAATCCTCGGTCCACTGATGATGGATGCCGGTCGGCATCCCCGCATACAACTCCATACTCTGTCCGAGCTGGTCGGCTTGACCGGACGGGCCGGTGCGTTCAAGGCGCGCGTCCGTACCGAACCGCGCTACGTCGATGCCGACTTGTGCGTTGCTTGCGGCCTGTGCACCGAAGCGTGTCCGGCCGTACGTCCGAATCCCTACGACATCGGCATGAAGACGGCGAAGGCCATCGACCGGCCGTTCCCGCAAGCGGTGCCAGCGACCTACCACATCGACCGCGAGTGTTGCTTGAACGAGGAGATCCTCGTCTGCGAGCGTTGCGTCAAGGTGTGTGAACCGCTGGCGATCGACTTCGACGACCAGCCGACCGAACAGCTGCTCGATGTCGGGGCGGTGGTCGTGGCCACCGGTTTCGACGAGCTCGACCCTCACGAGCTGAATGCTTTCGGCTACGGCCGATCACGCAACGTGTTGACAGGTCTCGAATTCGAGCGGCTGCTGTGCGCCACCGGGCCGACCGGTGGACATGTGCTGCGACCAACCGACCTGCAGGTGCCACGCAGCATCGTGTTCGTGAACTGCGTCGGTTCGCGCGGCGAGGGGGGGCGCTCCTACTGCTCGCGTTATTGCTGCCTCAACTCGGTCAAGGCGGCGATGCTCGCCCATGAGCACGAGCCCGGTATCGAGGAGTGCGTACTGCTGTACACCGACATGCGCGCCGCGGGGCGCGGTTACGACGACTTCGTCACCCGCACCCTCGATCGTGACGACGTCCGGCACGTGCGCGGCCGCCCGGCCAAGCTCGTCGAGGATCCGGACAGCGGCGATCTGACCCTCTGGGTCGAGGATTTCGCCACCGGCCGGCCGCAGCAGATCACCACCGGCATGGTGGTTCTTTCCACCGCCGCGCTGCCGACGAGAGGTTCGCCGGAGCTGGCCGAGATACTCGGCGTCGACCTCGACGAGAGTGGCTTCTTCGTCCGCCAGGATACCGAGATAGCGCCGACCGAGACCACGCGTCCGGGCGTTTACGTCGCCGGTAGCGCCGGTTCACCCGCCATCATCCCCGAATGCGTTTCGCAGGGTGCGGCCGCGGCCATGGCAGCGTCGGTCCACGTGCTCGATCACCGCGATGCGTCCGACGCGCGGGGCCACGCCGAGCCACTCGACCTCTCGGGTCCGCCCCGGGTCGGCGTGTTCGTCTGCCACTGCGGGGCCAATATCGCCGGTGTGGTCGACGTCCATCAACTGGCTGCCGAAGCGGCCGACTTGCCGTACGTCGCCTACGCCACCGACGAGGGGTTTGC
>JAUVBS010000385.1 GCA_030591105.1 bacterium
AAAAAGAGAGACCCACCCTCGTTGCAGGGTGGGTCCGTCGAGCAGTGTCGTCGCGCACTACTGTCAGTTCGGCTGCACACTGACCCGCTTCTTCTTCTTGCCGAACGACTCGAACGCCACGGTTCCATCCACCAGCGCGAACAGCGTGTCGTCGCCACCGCGGCCGACGTTGCGACCCGGGTGAATCTTGGTTCCCCGCTGCCGCACGATAATCGTGCCGGCGAGGACGGCCTGACCGCCGTAGCGCTTGACCCCCAGGTTCTGGGCATTGCTGTCGCGCCCGTTGCGGGTACTACCGCCCGCTTTCTTATGAGCCATCGTCGCGCTCCTTGTTGCCGGCATCTGCCGGCATCTTCTAACTAGGCGTCGATACCTGTGATCCGGATCTCGGTAAAGCCCTGCCGATGCCCCTTCTTGCGCCGATAATTCTTGCGCCGCTTCTTCTTGAAAACGATGATCTTGCGGCTGCGGCCATGCCGGAGTATTTCCGCGGCCACCGAGCACCCCGGGACCAGCGGACTGCCGACACGAATTTCATCTCCATCGGCAAACAGCAGAACATCGTCAAAAGTCACCGTCGCACCGACCTCGCTATCGAGTAGCGGGACCTGCAACAAGTGGTCGGCTTCGACGCGATACTGCTGATTCTTGATCTTCACCACGGCATACATGGTATATCCCACTGTAAGAACAAATGTTCACGTGACCGACCGTACCCCACTACGCTCCACACCCATCGCGAGGCGCCAGGGCAACTGACTAGCCATTTAGCCTATCACAAGCGGCTATAAATAACACCCGATTGCGCTAACGTCAAGACGGACCGGCCGGAATATGGGTGCGAGGTTGACATCGGTAGCCAAGTTGGCTACCAATCTGGCTCCGCCGCTACTGGCGATTCAAACCGAGATTTCCGGGAGGAATCATGAACGAAACGACGAATCCGAAAGTCATCGTTATCGGCTCCGGTCCCGCCGGTTATACCGCCGGTATCTATCTGAGCCGGGCGAATATCGCCAATTGGTTGTTTGCCGGCGATCAGCCCGGCGGCCAGCTGACCATCACCACCGATGTGGAGAATTACCCCGGCTTTCCCGACGGTGTGATGGGGCCGGAATTGATGGAAAAATTCAGCGCCCAGGCAGAACGGTTCGGTACGGTCATCAAGGGTGAAACAGCCCAAACGGTGGATTTCCGCTCCCAGCCCTTCAAGGTCACCACCAGTTCGGGCACCTTCGAGGCACCTGCGGTGATCGTCGCCACCGGTAGCACCGCGCGGTGGCTCGGCCTGCCCGGCGAGGAGGCGTTCATGGGCAAGGGATTGTCGGCCTGCGCCACCTGCGACGGCTTCTTCTTCAAGGACCAGGAGATCGCCGTGGTCGGCGGCGGGGATACCGCTCTCGAAGAGGCGACCTACCTGACTAATTTCGCCAGCAAGGTGACCGTCATCCACCGCCGCGACGAGTTGCGCGGTTCGCAGATCATGCAGCAGCGCGCCCTCGAACACCCCAAGATCGAGATCGCCTGGAACAGCGTGATCGACTCCTACGTGGGCGATCAGAACGGCAACCTCGAGGCGCTGATCCTCGCGGACACCCAGGACGGCTCGACCCGCGAGCTGAAGGTAACCGGCTGCTTCATCGCCATCGGCCATACTCCTAACACAGCGTTCCTGGACGGCCAGCTCGACATCGATGAGAACGGCTACCTCATCACCCAGGCCGACCGCACCGCGACCAACGTCGAGGGTGTCTTCGCTTGCGGTGATGTGCAGGACCATTTCTATCGCCAGGCGATCACATCGGCCGGTACCGGCTGCATGGCGGCCATGGAGGCCGAGCGCTGGCTGACCGAGAAGGGGCTATAGTCGGCCCCGCAGTCAGTCGAGGGCTATTGAACCGGTAGGTTGTACCTCCGAAAATGTGTCACGCTGTATTCCGCCCGGAATACAGCGTGACACATTTTCGGAGGCGCACCGTATTGGTCACCACCGCCACACTCGGCCGCTAAACGGGAGAGACATCATGGATCGCGAAGCCCTCATGTCTGCCGCGGCTCGCAACGCCATGGTACACGCCCTCGAGCTGTCCGCCACCGACAGTGTGCTGGTCGTGAGCGACCAGATCACACGCACTTGCGCCGCGGCATTCGTCCGGGGTGCCGAGAGCCTCGGCTGCTCGGTCCAGACGTATCGATTGCCCGAAGAGAACCGTCCGCTGACCGAGATGCCTCCCGGCATGCTGGCAAACCTCGCCGGCAAGAGTGTCGTGATCAACGCCATCGACGGCGACTCGCGCGAAGTTCCGTTCCGGCTGCAGTGGATCAGGGCGATCGAGAACACACGCAGCATCCGGATGGGCCACAGCCCCGGTTTCGATGAGGAGATGATGATTGCCGGCTCGCTCAACGTGAATTACGCGACGATGCAGGAGAATGCGGACAAGCTGATCGCCGCACTTGCCAACACCGACCGCCTTCACATCACCGCCGCCGCCGGCACCGACCTCGAGCTGAACGTCGCCGGTCGATCGTTCATCGACGACCTGCGCGCAACGGTCGAGTTTGGCGTGAACCTACCATGCGGCGAAATCTATTGTGCACCGATCGAAACCGCTGCCGAGGGGATCCTCGTCGTCGATAGCTGTATCGGCAGTCACGGTACCGTGCCCTCACCGGTGACGATGACCATCACCGGCGGCAGGGTCGTCGACGTCGCCTGCGCCGACGAGCAAATCGTCACCCTCATCAACGGCTGGCTCGACACCGACGAACAGGCTCGCAACATCGCCGAACTGGGTATCGGT
>JAUVBS010000389.1 GCA_030591105.1 bacterium
ATCATCGTCCATTACAATACGAGCGAGGATCTTGACCGCTGCCTCGAGTCGGTCCAAGCCTATCCGCCCCGCTGCGAGTATCGGGTCGTGGTGGTCGACAACGCGTCGCGCGATCCGCGGTTAGCCGCGGTACAACACCGCCACCCGGAATGCGAATGGGTGATGAACACCGAGAACGTTGGCTACGCGCGGGGCTGCAATCTGGGCATGACCTGCGTCGGCGCCGAGTTCTATCTGATTCTGAACCCAGATATCGTTGTACAGCCCGGCGCTCTGGACGATCTGCTCGCTTTCGCCGAGCAACACCCCAAGGCCGGCCTCATCGGACCGCAGTTGTTGAACGATGACGGCACCGTCCAGGACTCCTGCCGCCGTTTTTACACCTTCCGGACGCTGCTATTACGACGGACATTCCTCGGCCGGCTCTTCCCCAACTCCGGTACCGTAGGGCGGCACCTGATGCGCGACTTCGACCACCGTTCGAGCCGACCGGTGGATTGGGTGCTCGGAGGCTGCTTGCTCGCGCGCCGCAGCGCCATCGAACGTGTCGGTCCCATGGACGAGCGGTTTTTCCTCTACTTCGAGGACGTCGACTGGTGTTACCGCATGTGGCAGGCCGGCTACGAGGTGCTCTACACCGCCGACGCGCAATTCCAGCACCGCCACCGCCGTGCGAGTGCCCAGGGTCCGCGTAGCCGTAGCTTCTGGCTGCACCTGGCGAGCTTGATCTCGTTTTACGAGAAGTGGGGTATGCTCGTCTACTTGTTGAAGAAGTGGCGGCGCCCGCTGACGGTGTGGTTACTCTGGGGTCTGGATATGGCGGCGCTCTGGACCTCCTTCTTCGTCGCCTATGGAGTACGCGCAGCGCTGGGCCGCCTGTTTGCTGAGCCGCTTTTTCCCGTGGCCGAGTACGGTCCGTTACTCTGGTTCACCTGCCTGCTGGTCACGGTGACATTCGCCGCGACCGGGCGCTACCGCCAGGAGTCGCGGCAGGGTCGCTCCGGCCTCGTTGCGCACCTGCAACGGGTTGTGACCGTGGCGGTGCTGCTGCTGGCGAGTTCCTACCTGGGCCACCAGCAGGCGATCAGCCGCGCGGTATTGCTGTTGATGGTGCCGATCTTTGCCGTGGCGACGGCTCTTGGCGAGGCAGCGCTGCGGGTGGTGCGCCGCCGTATGGAACGCGGCTACCTGTCGCTGGAGCGTACGTTGCTGGTGGGCCCGCTGGCGCAGCTGCGGGCGTGGTTCTCAAGCGCGAGCGATCCCCGCGGGTTCGGGATCGATCCGGTCGGCTACGTGACCGACCAGAACGAGCCTTTGGGTACGGCGTTGCCACCGCTTGCAGGTGGTGAGGTGCCGTATCTCGGCACCTGGTCGGCGATACCCGAGACGGTGCAACGCTACCGTATCAGCCAGGTCGTATTCTGGAATCCGCCGGGGCGTGAGGCGACACGCCAGGCGGTGATCGCAGCGCTCTTGCGCAGGCGCGTAAGGCTGCGCTGGCGCGTGGACGACGTCTGGTTGCTGGCCGCCGGCGCCCGTCCGGAGCCGTTCGGCGGCGAGGCGAGTGGCGTGGTCGATCCGGGCGGTGGCTCGATGTTCGCCGCCATTGGTCGGCGCTCGTTGGCGTTCGTCAGCGGGTTGACGTTGGCGGTGATTGCCTTCTGCCCTCATATCTGGCTCAGTTTGGTGCGGGTCCCGCGTGGTGGTGCGGCGCTGGCCGAAGTCGCCTGCCACAGTGCTGGGGGTGAGGCGGTGACCTTACCGCTGGCTGGCGACGGCTACCGCCGTGTGCTGCCGATCTGGTGGCAGTGGCGCCTCGCCTGGCTGCTGGTGCGTGGTGAAGTGGAGCTGTTCGGCGCCCGCTTGCAACCGACCGGAACCGGCCGTACCGTTGCCACACCACCCCAGGCGGCGGAATTCTGGCGCGAATGTTTGCGCCGGCCCGGTTTGAGCGGCCGCTGGGCACAACCGACCGGTGCGGACACGCCCGCCGCGGTCTGGAGAACCTTGTTCCTCGACCCCGGAGGTGTCGGCTGGTTGCCAGCGCCCGAAGCAGCCGAGCCGCCGCTCACCGACCCGGAGGTAATGTGAAGATGAAAGCCGTCTTATACGCTAATCGCGCGGGATATCATAGATTTGGCCGCTTCGTCGTGCTCTTGGCGATCGCTCTGTCGAGCCTCGCCGGCGGGCCGACCGCTGCCCAGGATGTCGAGTTCACGCCGCTGCTCTGGGCCCGGCAATCCACCGCCCTCCAAGTCGTTGGCGACCAGGTGTACATGGGCCTCGATGGCGGCGGCGTGGCGATCTGGCCGACCACTGGCCTTGGCGCAACGGAACGGCTGACGGCCGGCGAGAACCTCTCCAGCAACGCGGTAATCGCTCTGGCTGCTTTCGGTGAGCAGCTCTGGATTGCCACCGACGGCGGTGGCTTGACCCGCATCAACGACCCCAACGGAGAGCCGAGCTATCGGCAGTACACCAACAATTTGGGCAGCCTGCATCTCACCGCGGTTACCGGCGCCCTGATCGACGGTAGCGAGCGGGTCTATTACGGCATGGTCGACCAGGGGATCGGCCGTATCAACGATGGCCTGCCCGGGCAGCTCTACAACGCTGCCGACGACGGCTTGATCGCCGATAACATCGAGGATCTGATCATCTACAACGGCGACCTGTTTGTTGCCACCGATCTGGGAATCAGCCGTTTTGCCAACAACCTGTTCACCGACCAGAACGACGGGCTGACCGACGTTGCGGTGCGGGCCTTCGCCATCGACGCCGCTGGCGACCTGCTC
>JAUVBS010000087.1 GCA_030591105.1 bacterium
CAGGCTCACGGTGACCGGGTACGCATGAATCTCGACATCAACAACTACCGCCGGAAACGCGAAGCGACCCTGATCGAACTGACCGGCGAGGCGCTCGCCGAAGTACGGCAGAGCGGTAACGAGGTTCACACCGACCCGCTGTGTGCCCGTGAGCGGCGCATCGTCCATCTGGAGGTCAAGAAGGCGTCGGGAATGAAGTCGTTCACCATGATGTCCGGCGACGGGAAATACGTTGTCATGGCGATAGACGACGGCGAAGCAACTGAACCAGATACCGATCTGGCAACCGCTGGCGACGAGCAGGTTGCGACGGAGACTGTCGATACCGACACCGAGAGTTCTACGGACCGGTAACTGTGCCGGCGGGGAAGCGGCGCCACGGCGCCGCTTTCTTGTTACTCGGTGTTGTTGGCGGAGGACTCGCGTTGAAGACCGATACAGCCACCGTAGTCGCGCTGGCGACACCCGAAGGAGAAGGTGGCCTGGCGGTCGTGCGCCTCAGTGGACACGAGGCCGTGGCGATCGCTCGGCGGGTCGCACCGTTTTTCGGAGCCGACGCCGAAGTGGAGAGCCACCGTGCGGTGCACGGACACGTGATTTGGCCACCAGGCGATCGGGCCGCGGCGCGGGCTCCGGTTGGGATTGTACCCGGGGACACGCTCGACGAGGTCGTCGTGCTGCCGATGCTCGCTCCACACAGCTACACCGGCGAAGATACGATCGAGTTTTTCTGCCACGGGGGCAGGATGCCCGGACGGTTGGTTACGGCGGCCTGCCAGGCGGCGGGCGCCGAGGCGGCGCCTCCAGGCGAGTTCACACGGCGCGCATTTCTGAACGGTAAGCTGAGCCTCGACCAGGCGGAAGCTGTGGCGGACTTGATCGCTGCCGCCGATCCATTGTCAGCCAAAGCGGCCCTACGCCAGGTGCGCGGCGGGCTCGACGCGCAGATCGCCGCCATCGAAGGGCCGTTGCACTTGCTACTGGCCGACCTCGAAGGCTCGCTGGAGTTCGTCGCGGACGAACGAGTTGGCCCACCGCGCGCTGAAGTTGCGCGGCGGCTACGGGCTGCTGCGCAGACCATCGACCGCTTGATCTCGCTCGTACCGGCCGGCCGGCAGCTACGCGACGGTATCAGTGTCGTTCTGGTCGGTCCACCGAATGCCGGCAAGAGCAGTCTGTTCAACGCGCTACTCGGCGAAGATCGGGTTATCGTCGATCCAGAGGCCGGGACGACGCGCGATGTGGTGACCGCCACGTTACGCCACGAAGGCCTGTCGTTCGTGTTGCACGACACGGCGGGATTGCATCCGGACGGCGGCCGCGTCGAGCGCGCGGGTATGCAACGGACGGTCGCGAGCTTACGTGGTGCGGATGTCGTCGTGAATCTGACCGAAGCGTCCTTACTGGCCGCGACGGATACGGACAACCGGCGCGACGTCGATGAAAATCGGCAGGCCGCCGTGATCGAAGTCGCGACCAAGATAGATCTGCTGGATGAGCGAGAGAGCGGGCGCCTGGCCGGAAGTAATGATTTGGTAATGACCTCGAGCGTGACCGGAGTCGGTCTGGCCCAATTGAAGGCGAGGTTGATCGCCGCAGCGGAGCAGGAACGGATACAAGAAGCCATCGCGCTGGGGGTCTTGCTCAACGCACGACACCAGGATCGGCTAGAGGCGTGCCGCACCGACCTCGATGAGCTGATCACTCAGGTGGAGTCGCGCTATCCGGGCGACGAAGTCGTTGCCTCGATGCTGGGTACGACACTCAGCGTTCTGGGTGAAATATCAGGCCGTGTCCATACCGAAAACCTGCTCGCGACGATCTTCGACCGGTTCTGCGTGGGAAAATAGGGACACGAGATCACCGAGCAGGATGAGGCCCACTCGTGAACGAGCAGAATTACGACATCGTAGTGGTTGGTGGTGGGCACGCCGGTATCGAGGCCGGCCTCGCTGCGGCGCGCCTCGGTCGCCGTACAGCGGTGATCACGCTGGCTGCCGACGAGATCGGGCGCCTGCCCTGCAATCCAGCCATCGGCGGTCTGGGCAAGGGACACCTGGTGCGCGAGATCGATGTCCTGGGCGGCGAAATGGGCCGCGCCATCGACGCGACCGGTATTCAGTTCCGGATCCTCAACCGCAAGAAAGGTCCTGCGGTCCAGTCCCCACGTGCCCAGGCCGATAAGCACGCCTACCAGCAGTACATGGTTACCGCCGTCAAGGCGCAGCCCGGTCTCGACGTCATCGCCGGCGAGGTGGTCGATCTATGCTGCGATAAGCTGCCGAACGGCGACGGGACTACCGGCACGATCGGTGGTGTGGTCCTGCGCGACGGACGGGTAATCCGCGCCGATCGGGTGATCTTGAGTGTTGGCACTTTCATGCGCGGGCTGATGCATATAGGCGAGCGGCGTACACGCGGCGGCCGCGAAGGGGCGGGCAGCGCCGAAGGGCTGAGTGGTGCGCTGAAGAGGCTCGGCTTCCCGTTGCGCCGGCTGAAGACCGGCACCCCACCGCGGCTACTGCGCACGAGCATCGATTTCTCTCGCTTGCAACAGCAGGCCGGAGACGTCGATCCGCGGCCATTCTCGTTTCGTACGGAGAACTTCGCGCCACAGCAGGAACTCTGCCACCTCGTTTACACCAACGCGCGCACCCACGAGTTGATCCGCGCGAGTCTGGATCGCTCGCCTCTGTTTGCCGGCGCTATTGAGGGGCGTGGTCCGCGATACTGTCCATCCATCGAGGACAAGGTCGTGCGCTTCGCCACCAAAGAGCGCCACCTGATCTTCCTCGAGCCCGAAGGCCGCGACAGTGACGAGATCTACATCAACGGTATGTCGACCAGCTTACCAGACGACGTGCAAGTCGCCATGGTGCGCACGCTACCAGGCCTCGAGCAGGCTGAATTGGTACGCTACGGGTACGCCGTGGAGTACGACTCCGTACCGTCTTACGAGATAGGGCCGACGCTCGAGACCAAACGGATCGGTGGATTGTATCTCGCTGGACAGATCATCGGCACCTCCGGCTACGAGGAGGCGGCAGCGCAGGGCTTGGTCGCCGGGATCAATGCTGTGCGTAGCTTGGGTCGCGACGAACCGTTCGTCTTGCCGCGCTCTCTCGCCTATATCGGTGTATTGATCGACGATCTGGTTACCAAGGAGATCGCCGAGCCGTATCGCATGTTCACCTCGCGAGCTGAATACCGGTTACAGTTGCGGTGCGACAACGTGGAGAGCAGACTAGCTGACGTTGCCCGGACTGTCGGTCTGTTGGGAGCTGCCGACCAGCAGCGGTTGGATCGACGCCAAGCAGCGGTGAAGCAGCTGATCGCGAAACTGGAGAGCACGCGTCTGCGGGGCTTACCCAACGCTGAATCGATCACAGCAGGCGATTATCTCCGGCGTACTGGCGGTGACCTCGAAAGCTTGGCGGCCGCGCTACCCGCGTCGGAGACGATCATGGATTATATTGATAATATAATTTCATTAGCAACCAAAGAATCCCATAATCGACATTTTGAAAATGGGTTACGTGAAGAAATAGCCAACGAGGTGAAGTACAGCGGCTATATCCGCAAGCAGGAACGCATACTCCGCAACCAGGCCCATCTCGAGCACCTGAGTTGCCCACCGAATTTCGATTATCTCGGTATCGCGGCGATCAGCCACGAGGCCCGCGAAAAACTGGACCGCATGCGCCCGGCCACCCTGGGTCAGGCGAGCCGGATCGATGGCGTCCGCGCCGGCGACCTGGCCATACTCACGGTGCATCTGCGCCGCTGGCAGGCCGGGCAGGAAGCTGCCGGGGGCTGATTGGGGACGGTAGGGGGACGGTAAGGGGACGCGGGATGGACGGCCACGGACCAGAAAACAAGTACAGCATCGACAGTGTGTTAAATCTGTATCGGTCCGAAGTCCTGCGCTGGACCAAGCAGATCAATCTCATCGGCCGCTCCGATCCTGAAGCGACTCTCGATAACCTCATCACGCACTGTCGCGCGGCACTCGGCGCCCTGCTCGTACAGCGGCAGGAGTTCTTCAGCACGCCTCAGACCTTTCTATACTGCGATATCGGTTCGGGTGCCGGACTGCCGGGTGTGGTGTGGCACGCGATGCTAACGGACGCGGGGCACCGGCCGCGATCGCTTCTCATCGAGCCGCGCAACAAGCGAGCATGGTTTCTCGAGCGAGTCGCCGGGCAGTTGGGGTTGATCGATCTCACTGTCATCGCCAAGCGTTGGGGGGACGCGCATTTACCGTCCGGACACGTCGAAGAAGCGTGGCCACCAGAAGATATCCTTTTGTCGATCAAGGCGTTACGGATATCGGATACTGAGGTACTGGGCGGACTCGAGCGAGGACTCTCAGTGGCTGCTTCGGAAACTTCGGCAGCTTCGGCGGAGCGGCGGCGGCGAGGCCTGCGCAGAGTGACCATCGCTCGTTTCCTACCTTCGGGCACAAGAGATGATCTCGCTACCCTGGCGGAGCTGGGCAGCGTAAATGCGTCGGTACAAGTGGTGGGTGAGAACGAAAAATGGCGTTGTGTGGGCCGTGGAGTCCAGGTGTTTCCTGGCCGGGCCCCCGCCGCTGCCCCCGGTCCGACTTCCTCCTCCTCCGTCAACCCCTCCTCCTTACTGGTCTCGGTTTTTACGACCACCGGCTGACGACGAACCACAACAGCTGGTTATCGGCGCTGGGCGCGGTAATAAGCGAGTAAAGACGATATACAGCGAGATACGAAGTGATCCGACGAGGCTGACGACCGGAATGTTCCACGTGGAACAAGCGCCCCGGTCCGGTCCCTGTTCCACGTGGAACATCGTGACCGTTGTCACAGCAAAAGAGCCTGGACATCGTGGCCGTTACCGGTATATGTTGCACGATCGCAGGATCACAAGAGACACAGTCGGGCCAGATAGGCCTCGAAACCCGTTGTCATGGAAAGGTTACCGCGGAATATGGGCAAAATCATAGCCATTTCGAATCAAAAGGGCGGCGTCGGTAAGACGACCACGGCCGTGAACCTCGGTGCCAGTCTGGCGGTCGCCGAAAAACGCACCCTGCTGATCGATTTCGACCCCCAAGGCAACGCTTCCAGCGGCATAGGCATAGAGAGCCCGGAAACAACGATTTATGAGGCCATACTCCAGGCAGATCCCGATAACACGGCGATCCACGAGACGGCCGTTCCTTTCCTGGATGTCTTGCCCGCGGATCGGCGCTTGGCGGGAGCCGAGATCGAACTGGTCGATCAAGCCCAACGCGAGCGGTTTCTCACGCGGACCCTCGCACCGCTACGAGAGCGTTATGATTTTCTGATTATCGATACGCCACCCAGCCTCGGTCTGTTGACCCTCAATGCGTTGACGGCGGCCGATTCGGTGTTGATACCGATTCAGTGCGAGTACTACGCCCTCGAGGGATTGAGCCAGTTGCTGAGCACCGTCCAGTTGGTGCAGAAGAGCATGAACCCTCGCCTACGCCTGGAGGGGGTCCTGCTGACGATGTTCGATGGGCGCTTGAAGCTTTCGAACCAAGTTGCTGAAGAGGCTATAGACTACTTCGGGAAAACCGTTTACGAGACCAAGATACCACGCAACGTCCGGCTGAGCGAGGCGCCGTCCTTCGGTAAACCGATCCTGCTGTACGACATCGACAGCACCGGCGCCCGCAGTTATCTGGATCTGGCCAAAGAGGTGATCGCCGCCAACGCTGCGGCCCTCTCTGCACGGGCTGCGAATCGCTAGGGAGACAAAGACCATGAAGGGTAACCGAGTACTAGGCAAGGGGTTATCGGCCTTGATCCCGGGTGCGGACGACATCGTTCCTTCTGGTGCCCAGACGGTCGATGCGGTGCCGGTGCGGCAGATCGGCTTCAATCCGCTGCAGCCTCGTAAGATCTTCGACGAGGAAAAACTCGCGGAGTTGGCCGCTTCCATCGAGGAAGTCGGCGTACTGCAACCGATACTGGTGCGCCGGTTGCGCCCTGGCGAGGGGGCGCGGCGCCACCCCGGTAGTGCCGAAGAGGGGCCGTTACACTATAGCGTCGTCGCGGGGGAACGGCGCGTGCGGGCCGCGCGGATTGCTGGCCGCGCGGATATTCCGGTCATCGTCTGTTCGTACGAGCAGACCGAGGCGTTAAAGGTCGCTCTGCTCGAGAATATTCAGCGTGAAGATCTCGGCCCGATCGAAGAAGCCGAAGCACTGCGGGCCCTCATGAAAGGCTACGGAGCGACCCAAGAGGAGTTGGCCGGTATGCTGGGGAAAAACCGCAGCACTGTAGCGAACTCACTGCGGATACTCAGCTTAGAGGACGACATCCAGCGGTTGTTGCACGACGGGATCCTTTCGCGTGGCCACGCGAAAGCACTACTCGGTATGCCCGCCGGCCCGCCGCGCGTGCGCTTGGCCATGCTGTGCCGGAGCCGGGGACTGTCGGTGCGTGAAGTTGAGCGCCGGGTCCAAGCAGCGAACCGCCCACGCCGGCCGCGTCGCACCCGCGCCAAGCAATCGACCAGTGAGACACCGGAGATCCGAGCCCTCTGTGCCCGCGCCGAACAACTGCTCGGTTCGCCGGTTACCATCGTACGTGATGCGCGGAGCGGCAAGGGCGTTATGTCTGTTAACTTCTATTCCGACAATGATTTAATTAGGTTATTAGGTATTATCGGGGTCGATACGGACCTATCTTGATCATGATTATTCACTGCAAACCCAATGCCGGAATTTGCCGTTGTGAGTTTGCCGTCGTGAGTTTGCCATTGTGAACTTGTCGCCGTGAACTTGTCGCCGTGAGGAGGCGTCGGGCATGAAGTCGCTCTGGTCGAGTAAACGCTGGCAATGGCGACGCGTGCGTCGGTTGCAGTTCTTACTCGGCCTGCTCGTGCTCGCTTCGGCTGCCCTGCTGGTCATCAACCTGATGGACCTAGTCGGTCTGTATTACGAGTACGGTACTTGGCAGGAGATTTGGCAACATAAGTGGCGTGCCGGCAGTGGCGTACCGGGTGTACTCGGCTCGAGCTTCTTCCATGTGCTGTTGTTGTTGGTCGGCTGGGCGATCTGGTTTCGACTGCGCAGCCGCGAGTTCGACCAGACACGTTTACTCAGGTCGGAACAGAAATATCGCAACATCATCAACCACGCCGGTGAAGCGATATTCCTGCTGGATCAGGACGGCCGTGTGCGCGAGTGGAACAAGTCGGCCGAAAAACTCTTTGGCGCCGCCCGCCGCTCGGTCTTGAACCGACCGTTTCAAGACATCCACCTCTGTTACGGTCTCGAAGTGGAGAAGGCGATGAAGGATGCCGCGTCGTTGCGGCGCAGCCTCACCTTCGAGTTCCCGTTCCCCCGGTCGCAAAACCCCGGCGGTCAGATCAGCCTGACGATTTCACCCATTGCGGCCGGGGGATCGGGCGATGACGGCAATCTGTCCTTCGCCGTCATTGCCCGCGACATCACCAGTGAAAAGCAGCTGGCGAGCAAGATGAGCGAGACCGAAAAACTGGCCGGCATCGGCCAGCTCGCAGCGGGCATCGCCCACCAACTCAATACACCTCTCGGTTCGATCTTACTCTCGGCGCAGATGCTCGAGGACACGGTCACCGGCGAGGACGAGGTGGAGGATATCCGACGTATCATCCGCCAGACC
>JAUVBS010000033.1 GCA_030591105.1 bacterium
GCACGCGACCGCCCTGGCGCTGGCCGGCGAGCCGCCGCCCGGCTACGAAGCGACGCTGGTCGACTACAGCCGCAGCGGCGACCGCGAACAGGACTACTCGCTCTCGGTGAGCTACGCGAGTGTCTTGCTCAGCGCTGGACCGGATGAATCCGAGAGCGGCTTGCGAAACGCCGAGCGCGAATTCCTGCTCGCCGTTGCCCGTCAAGCGGTGACCGCCGCCGTGCACGACGAACCGCCCCCCGAGATGGCCGCGTTCGCGACGGCCCGTGGCGTTGCGCTCACGGAGCGGTTGACCGAACGGGGGGGAGCATTCGTCACTTTGACGTATCAGGGAGCGCTGCGTGGATGCATCGGCCACATCGAGGCGATCAAGCCGTTGATCGAATCGGTTCTGGACAACGCACGCAGCGCGGCGATCGGCGACCCGCGTTTCGCACCGGTTCGTCCCGAAGACCTCGACGAGATCGTGATCGAGGTCTCGGCGCTGACACCGCTGCGCCCGGTCGACGGACCGGAAGCGATCACAATTGGCCGGCACGGCATAGTCCTCGAAAAAGGGCAGGCCAAGGCTGTTTTCCTGCCCCAAGTGGCTCCAGAGCAAGGTTGGGACCTCGAAACCACGCTCGCCCATCTGGCGATCAAGGCGGGATTACCAGCTACAGGCTGGAAAACCGGGGCGAGGTATTTCGTTTTCGAGGCCGAGACCATGAAGGAGGGCCGGATCTGAATCGGTCCGCCTCGTGAATAGCTATTGTTGATATGGCTGAATACGGCTATCTTGGTCTGACTCCACGATTAGAAAACGCGGTTGTCGCCGCGGCGAGTTCTTCATACTACGCAAGCGACGGAGGCCATGGGTCTACTCGACAAAGTTCACAACTTTCAGGCGGCCAAGGATCTGCAGAAAGCAGGTCTTTATAATTGGTTCCGGGTCATCGAGTCGGCCCAGGAGAGCACGGTCAGGTACAACGGGCGTGAAGTGATCATGCTCGGCAGCAACAACTACTTGGGCCTAACCAACCATCCCCGGGTCAAAGAAGCAGCGCAGCGGGCCATCGAGAAGTACGGCACTGGGTGCGCCGGATCACGCTTTTTGAACGGGACCCTCGACATCCACGTCGAGCTGGAGGAGAAACTCGCCAAGCTGGTCGGCAAGGAGGCCGCGCTGGTCTTCAGCACCGGCTTCATGGTGAATCAGGGGGCGATCTCGACCCTGGTCGGCCGCAACGAGACTGTCATCGTCGACCGGACCGACCACGCATCGATCATCGACGGCACCCGTCTCTCCTTCGGCAATGTGCGGAAATACCGACACAACGACATGGAGAACCTCGAGTACGTGCTGCAGGCAGAAAAGGACACGAACAAGCTGATCGTCGTCGATGGCGTCTTCTCCATGGAGGGCGACATCGCCAATCTGCCGCAAATCGTCGAGCTGGCCGAGCGGTACGACGCTGTCCTCATGGTGGACGATGCCCACGGCATCGGCGTGATGGGTGACCACGGGCGCGGTACCTGCGAACACTTCGGCTTGACCGATCGCGCGCACGTGATCATGGGCACCTTCAGCAAGTCCTTGGCATCGGTCGGTGGTTTCATCGCCTCGGACGAGCAGACCATCCACTACATCAAGCACCTCGCCCGCGCGTTGATGTTCTCGGCGAGCATACCGCCCGCTTCGGTGGCGTCGGTCTCCGCCGCGGTGGACGTCATGCTCGAGGAGGATTGGCGGCACGAGGCGCTCTGGCGCAATACCGAAGTGATGCGCGATCGGCTCCACGAGGCGGGCTTCGACACCGGCCCCAGCGCGACACCGGTGATCCCGGCCGTGATCGGCGACGACATGACTGCGTACAAGATGTGCGGTAGGCTGTTCGAAGAAGGGGTCTTCGTCAACGTGGTTGTCTCGCCTGCGGTCGAGGTGGGCAACGCGCTGATCCGACTGAGTCTGATGGCCACCCACACCGAGGATGAGATCCACCAAGCCATGGACAAGATGGTTAAGGTCGGCCGCGAGTTGGGGACGATCCCTTAACCTTCTTAGCCCTCTTGGCCCGGACTGGCGGCTGCGACCGGGGCGGACAGAAGGAGCTGCCATCGCCGTAATAGTAACCAAAGTGGCTGGCAAAGCGGATCTGGACGAGTTCTTACGCGTCCCTTACCACCTTTACGCCGACGACCCGCACTACGTATTCCCTCTGCTCGGTGAGCAAAAGAAATTTTTTGATCCCGACGACAATCCGTTTTACCACCACGCCGAAACGTCGCTCTGGACGGCCCAACGCGACGGCCGCGCCGTCGGCCGCATCGCCGCTTGTATCGACAGCTACCACAACGACCACCACCAGGAGAAGACCGGCTTCTTCGGTTTCTTCGAGACCGAGGACGACCCCGCCCTGGCCGAAACCCTGCTCGAAACCGCGAGGGCTTGGCTCGCCGAACGCGGCATGGATGTCATGCGTGGCCCAGCCTCGTTCACCACGAACCACGACTATCTGGGCCTCTTGATCGAAGGCTTCGACGAGGATCCCACGGTGGGTATGCCGTACAATCCGCCCTACTACGCCGACCACCTCGAGAACTTCGGCTTGACCAAGTCCAAGGACCTCTGGGCTTGGGACGTGGTAACGGACGGCAAGCAGGTCCCACCGAAGATCCAAAAACTCATCGAGAGTATCCTGCACAACGCGACCTTCACCGTACGCCCGTTCCGCATGAACCGATTCTGGGAGGACGCGCGGATCGCCCGCTCACTCTACAACGAGTGCTGGAGTCGGAACTGGGGCTTCGTGCCGATGGACGACGACGAATTCGCTTTTCTCGCGAAGGACATGAAATCGATGGTCGACGCGGACTTCCTGCTGATCGCGGAGCACGAGGGGCGTCCCATCGGCTTCTCCTTGACCATCCCCGACTTCAATCAGGCGCTCAAACCATTGCGCGGCAAACTGATGCCGTTCGGCTGGCTGAAATTCCTCCTGGCCAAGCGCAAACTCGATAGAGCCCGCACCTTGCTGCTGGGCGTACTGCCGGAGTACCGCAAGAAGGGCGTCGATGTGGTGATGGTCTACCGGACCATGGTCGCTGGACAGGCCAAGGGCTTCGACCGGTCCGAATGTTCCTGGGTGCTGGAGGACAACCGCTCGATGAACCTGATCCTACGCGGCTACGGCGCCAGCAAAAACAAGACCTACCGAATCTACGATCTTCCTTTGTGATGAATGACCGCACCGGTACCGCGCACGAGCGCGCAGAAAATGGGCCTCTGGTCGCACTGACCGGCGCGACCGGTTTTCTCGGTAGCCACATCGCCGACCTGTTGTCGCTTGGCCGCTGGCGCGTGCGGGCCACGATCCGGCCGAGCAGCGATTTGCGCTGGCTACGCGGCAAACCGATCGAGACGGTGACCGCCTCACTGGTAGATCAAGACGACGTACGGCGGTTCGTGGCCGGCAGTGATGCAGTTATCCACTGTGCCGGGGTGGTCAGAGCACGGGATGAAGCGGCCTACCGAGCGGGCAACGTCGAGACGACACGAATGCTGTTGCAAGAGGCCGCGGCGTCCGGCACAACGCGCACCTTCATCCTGATCTCCAGCCTGGCGGCTGCTGGGCCGGCTCCGGTCGATGCCCCCCGTCGCGAAGATTCTCCCTGCGCGCCGCTCAGCGCGTACGGCCGAAGCAAGCTCGCTGCCGAACAGCTACTGCGCGACCAGGAGTGGCCGTTCCGGACCGTCGTACTCCGTCCACCGGCGCTTTATGGCCCCCGCGACCACGCTTTCTTACCGCTTTTTCGTGGGGCCCAGGCAGGTTGGTCCGCGCGTCTGGGCAACCGCATGACCGGTCTGTCGCTGGTCCACGGGCAGGACGCCGCCAACGCCGCGATGGCGTTACTCACGACCGATACGACCGCTGGCGTCTATTTCGTCGACGACGGTTCCGCACCACCCAATCCAGCCGCACCTGAACCGCGCCGCCACGATTGTGGCTACGAGTTGGCAGAGCTCACGGCAGTCCTGGCCTCGTTACTGCGCCGCCGCATCCGCACGGTGCCGATACCGCTCGGATTGCTGAGGACGCTCTCCCGGCTAGCCGGGAGACGTTTGGGGGCGCGGGTACCGATCCTCGGTGCCGACCGCATCGCCGATCTCTCGGCGCCCGGTTGGGTCTGCTGCGGGGACAAGCTGTGCCGGGAAACAGATTTCATATCCCGTTTCGGACTGGAGGCCGGCCTGCTCGATACCCTCGCCTTCTACCGCCAGAACGGATGGCTCACGTGATAGACCGTCCAATTCGCACCGCTAGCGTCCTGGATCGCATTGGCGCCGAGCGCGGCATCCTTGAACGACTCGCTGTGGTCTACCTGATCACCAGCGCGCTCTACCCCCTGCTCCGACCGCAAGTCCTCGCTGATCCCATGGCGAACCTGTTCCTCCACGCAGCGCTGGCTCTGGTCATCTGGTACCTGCCGCCGTGGCTGCGTACGCGGAATGCGTTCGTGCCGCGGCTGTTGGGCACCATCTACCTACCGTTACTGTTTCCGTTGCTATACAGCGAGATGGGCCGGGCGAGCCTGATCTTTTACGATTTCCGCGACTCACTCGACCCGGCCTTCATCAAGGCCGAGAGTATCTTGTTCGGTTGCCAGCCGAGCCTCGAGTGGTCACGCGTCTGGCCGTGGCCGTGGTTCCACGAACTGATGGAGTTCGCGTATTTCAGCTACTACTTCGTCAGTGTCACCTGTCTGGTATTGCTGCTGACCGGCCCGGGAATAGCCAGCGACCAGCGCTGGCCCGCGGTGCGCTCGTTCATCCGTGACCTGTCGGCGACCATGTTGCTCTGCTACACTATCTACACCTTTTTCCCGGTGTGGGGACCGAAGTATTTCGAAACCGGACCGATCCCGGTCAGCGGCGGCATCTTCACACGCATCATGCTGCACATACACGAAAACGGGGCCTTCCTAGGGGCCGCATTCCCGTCGAGCCATGTCGCCGCGACGGTGATCCCGTGGTGGTACGTCTGGAAATGGCAACCCCGGCACCGCTGGTGGTTCACAACGGTGTTGGTGTTGCTGGCGGCGGCGACGGTCTACTGCCGCTACCACTATGTGGTGGACGTGATCGGCGGGTTAATACTGGCGTGGGCGATACTCTACCTCGGCACCCGGCTCGATCGTGAGTCCGGACCGATCGTCAAGCCGGCCGTGGAATAACTCGCCCCGCGCAGACTCTCCTGGTGGTCCACCGCCGCGATCTCGGCATGATGATACAGTCGTGCCTTCAAGAATGTATCCGGCGGCAAGCGGCAGTGTGATCAAGAACTAGATCATCAGTACACGCCTAATAGATCAAGTGAGGACCCCCCGGGGGGTTCTCGTCGTTTCCGAACCGTAAAGCCAGGCCAATTCGAGGTGAGTTATTTTCCGCCAACGGCCCACGGCCGTAGAAGAGTCTAGCCTCAAGTGAACCCGCCACCGCCACCACAGCCGCCGCCGGTAAAGCTACCGACCGATCCACCGGACGCCGACGATCCAGTCGCAAAGGTCGAGAAACCCCGCTGAACGTCACGGCAGCCGCAGCTAGGGCACTTCAATTCGCCCTTGGCCAGCTCGGCGAGCGACAGGATCTCCTCGAACCCGTGGCCGCACTTCTGGCAGGTGAACTCGTAGATGGGCAAGTCTCGGCCTCCCTAATCCTTATGGTCGGATCCGGTAGTACCGGAATTTTGACTCTGTCGCACGTTGTCGCTCTGATCTCCGATCGAGCAGCTTGGAGCCGTTCACCCGGCTCGGATACCGAATCGGGGCAATACGACGTGAACCAACAACAGATACACGACGACAAAAACCACCAGTTCCGTCACAACAGCCTCACTATCATGGTTAGTTGCGCAGTTTCTTGACGGACAATATAAGCGACAGCACCGCAGTGTCAAGACGGCCGCGGCGGCCCGTTGGCCACCGGTGCCCTACTCGGCGGCTCGCTACACCCGTAACCTATATCAGATCAAAACGTTCCACGCACCCAGCCACCATCGGCAACGATGCACTGGCCGGTGATGAAAGCCGCCTGCTCGGACATTAGAAAAGCGACAAGAGCGGCCAGCTCCGCCGGCTGTCCCAACCTGCCGACGGGAATCTCGGCCTCGTGCCCGGCCCGGATCTCCGCCACACTACGCTGCTCCCGCTCCGCCTGGTCGGCCATCAGCACATCGACACGGTCGGTGGCGTGATGACCCGGGGCGACCGAGTTTACCGTCACCCCGTGCGGCGCCGCCTCGAGGGCCAGTACCTTGGTCAACGCGTGGACCGCCGGGCGCAGTACGTTCGAAAGCGTCAAGTTCGGCACCGGTTGCTGCACGGTCACCGACGTGATCTGAACGATACGTCCCCAACCGCGCTGCGTCATACCGGGCAACAACAGGCGAGACAGTCTCAGCGCGCTATCGACCAGCAGCTCGTACGCCGCTTCGAATTGCGACGGCCGCAGATCGTTGAGTCCACCGGGTGGTGGACCGCCCACGTTGATCAGACAACAACTGATCGGACCGAGGCGGTCCTCGGTCTCGTGGACGAACTGCGCCAGGGCTTCCGGATCGGTCACGTCGGTCGGCCGCGCCACCACGCGCCCGGGACCGGCGGCGTCGACCACGGCCGCGGCTTCCTTCAGAGCTTCTTCGCCACGAGCACACATGGCGACGTGCGCACCCTCGGCAGCCAGAAGTTCGGCTACGGCCCGGCCAAAACCGCGCGAGGCGGCCGTAACCAGAGCCACGCGGTCGGTTAATCCGAGATTCATGACTATCCCCTCGAGGGGCCGCTGAGCCGACGGGCGCTGGTTCGCGCAGGTCCGGCGGACGCGGCACAATGGTTGCGAATCGGAAACGCTGCGCCGCAACAGGTCTACGCGAAACCGCGGCCGGGAACAACGAGGAATCGTGAGTCGCTTGCACGGCTACCCGACCGTGCAGAGGAAGAATACGTATGGCTAGACTGACGCAACCTGCACGCAACCGGTCGGTCGGCAACACCTTCGGGCGGTTCTTGCTGCTCGGCTTCCTGATCGCAATCTTCGCCGCGGCCTCCTGGTACGCCGTCCCCCGGCCGCCACAACCGGTAACCTTGACCTATGAATTGGACCTGGCCCACGCTGCCAGAGGCGAGTTGACGATCTGTATGGTCGTCGACGGCGATCTGCCCGAATCGCTCGAACTCGCATTCCCGCCGGGAGTTTTCGGCGACCGTCGCAATGGCGTTACGCCGTCGATCACCTCGGCCCACGCGCTGTTGAGAAACGGGAGGATCGGCGACTCCTTACCAGTGAGCGTTACCGTCGACGGCTGGCGCTTACCGCTTTTGCCCGGCGAGCGTATCGGGTTCACCTACCGGATCGACCTGGCGTCCGTCGGCCAGCTCGAGCAGGACATCCGCAAACACATTTCCGCGCCGGTCGTCGGCGGCCTACGGGCGGTCGGCTTCGAGGTCTTTCTGCAACCGCGTGGGGTGCAGGTCGGCGATATCTCGGTCAACTTTCGCAACGGTGGCGGCATGCCGTTGGTCGTACCGTGGAACGCCGGTCCGATCACCGACGACGGACCGGTGCCGGCCAATCTGCTCTATCACCCGCGTGACCAGCGCGATTTGAACAACTCCTTGATCGCTTGCGGCGACCTGCGCATCGCCACCGCCGAGGCCGGAGACTCCCTGATTCGCTTTGCCACCGCCGACCGCTGGCTGTTTGCCGATCGCGACGTCCTGCAGCTGCTGCAGCGCATCGCGCGGGCGGAGATCGCGTTTTTCGGCACCGCGCCCGAACCGTTGATCACCTGTCTGCTTGCCGCAAACCCGGTCGGCGGCGCCGAACGGTTCGACACTTACGGCGTGCACACCGGCTCCTCGATCCTGCTGCTGCTCGATGCACAGACCACCTACGCCGACCTGAACGAGAGCGCGGCGAGCGTCTTGGCCCACGAGATGTTTCACGGCTGGCTCGGTGAGGCGATCCGGCAAGTGGATCCGGCCACTCTCTGGTTCACCGAAGGGGCGACGACTCTCTACGCGGCGCGTATGCTCGTCGCCGCCAACGTGTGGTCGCCGCCATACGGTCGGCAGATGCTCGAGGCGCGGCTCGCGCGTGACTACTACGGCAGTACGCGGCTGGGCCAGATCTCGGTCGCTGCCGCCGCCGCGCAGGTGATGGCCGACCCCGAGACGGTACGATTCGGCTATGCTGGCGGCGTGGCGGTTTGCGCCGCACTCGAGCACTCGTTGATCGCGCAAGGCAGTTGCGGTGACCCACTGGGCGAACTGCTGCGGTACCTCTATAATCAGGGCAGCGACGCTCCACTCACACGCGCCGGCATCGTCGCGGCGGCCCTCGCCGTGACCGGCATCGAGTGCGGCACGTGGCTCGACCACTACGTCTACGGCACTGAGCCCTTGCCGTCGATCGAGCCGATGATATAATTTCCTTACCGAACTCCAGAGTCCGCCGCACCGTAACATTTGCCCCTAGCCGCGGAGAAGCCGTGTGAGTTCCGCAGACGAATCGGGTCAGCAGGCCTTCAAGCGCACGCTAGTCACCGCCGCTCTACCCTACGCCAATGGCGACATCCACCTGGGACATCTCGCCGGAGCGTACCTACCGGCCGACCTCTACGTCCGCTACCTCCGTTTGCGCGGCGAGGAGGTACTCTTCATCTGCGGCAGTGATGAGTATGGAGTGCCCATCACGTTGACGGCTGAAAAGCTGGGGATCTCGCCCCAGGAACTGGTGGACCGGAATTACGAATCGATCAGGAAGAGCTTCGCGGATTTTGGCATGAGCTTCGACAATTACAGCCAGACCAGCCGGGAGATTCACACCGAGACCAGCCAGGCTTTCTTTACCGACCTGCACACCCAAGGGCTGTTCAAACAGAAGACCACCGACCAGTTCTATAGCGTCAGTCAGAACCGGTTTCTAGCCGACCGCTATATCGAAGGCACCTGCCCCAAATGCGGCAGCGAAGATGCGCGCGGCGACCAGTGCGAGAAATGCGGCACCACCCTGGATCCCACTGAACTGATCAACCCCCGCAACGCCATGGACAACAGCCCCCTGGAGCTGCGCAAGACCACCCACTGGTTCCTTCCCCTGGGCGACTGGCAGGAGAAGCTCAAGGCCTTCCACGGTCGGCATCCGGAGTGGAAGGAGAACGTACTACGCTACTGCAACGGCTGGTTTGCTGACGGTTTGCAGGACCGGGCCATGACTCGTGACCTGAGCTGGGGAGTACCCGTACCCCTGCCCGATCACGAGGGCAAGGTGATGTTCGTGTGGTTCGATGCTCCCATTGGCTACATCTCCGCCACCCGTGAGTGGGCCGCCGAAAACGGCGCCCCTGAAACCTGGCGAACCTGGTGGCAAAACCCCGACACTCGTCTGGTACATTTCATCGGTAAGGACAACATCTTTTTCCACGCGTTGCTGTTTCCGATCATGCTGATGGCCCACAGCGAAAACTACATCCTGCCGGACAATGTCCCGGCCAACGAGTTCCTGAATCTGGAAGGCCAGAAACTTTCGACCAGCCGCGGTTTCGCCGTCTGGCTACCGGAATACCTGGCCAAGTTCCCGGCCGACGCGTTGCGTTACACACTGGCGCGCAACCTGCCGGAGACGCGCGACATGAACTTCACTTGGCAGGGATTCCTGGCGCGCAACAACAGCGAGCTGGGCAACAATTTCGGCAACCTGATCAACCGGGTGTTGACCTTCTGCCACAAGTATTTCGCCGGCGTGGTACCGGAGTGGTCGCTGGACGCAGCGACCGATCTGGACCGCACCACCCTCGCCGAGGTCGAGGACCTTTTGCAACGCTGGTCCGAACACATGGCGCGTTTCGAGCAGAAGGCGGCCGTCAACGTGGCGTTTCAGGCCGGTCAGGCAGGTAACCGTTACTTCGACGAGTCGGCGCCATTCCGCACACGCAAGAGCGACCTGGCACGCTGCGGCCAGAGCGTCGGCGTCGCGATCCAGATCGTGCGCATGCTCGCGCTGATGCTCGCACCGGTCACGCCGTTCGCCATGACGAAACTGTGGGGCTGGCTCGGTATGGAGAGCGATCTGTGGCCCGGCGGCTGGCAGGAAGGCACCCTTCCGATCCCGTCGGGCCGGATACTGGGCCAACCGGAGATCCTGTTCCCGCGTATCGAAGACCAAGCCGTCCAGATCGAGATCGAGCGGTTAGAAAAACTGCTCGACAATGCGTGAGCGCTACGACCGCTCCGATCGCCCCTTCACTCCCACTCGATGGTCCCGGGCGGCTTCGATGTCACGTCGAGGGCCAGGCCGGAGATTCCTGGTAGGGCCGTGATCGATGCACGCAACTCGGCGAGCAGGGCGTCCGGCAACGGCGCCGGCTTGGCGGTCATGGCGCGCTCGGAATGGACCGGCCGCACGATACAGTATTCACGGCCGCGGCCGTCGACTTCCAGCGGGACCAGAACCGTTGGACACTGCCAGATTTCCTCATACACACCGTGCCGCCGTAGCCCCTGCATGACCAGGTGGTCGGCTTCACGCAGCAGATCGAGCCGCGCCCGTGTCGTGGCCGCTGCGAGCGGTTGCAGTTGTTCGGGCAGCGCCTCACCCAGATTCCAGAGGCAACGGTTCAGCCCCGGCACCTCCTTCAAGATAGCGCCGGACGCTTCGAGCAAGCGCTCCCAGGACGTGGTGCCGTGCAACAGTACGGGGTGTTCGTAGGAACGCAGATCTGCTTTCACACCGACCGACTTGATGGGCAGCACACGCGCGGTGAGGTCGAACCGCGCGGCCATTTCACAC
>JAUVBS010000204.1 GCA_030591105.1 bacterium
CCTCGCAGTACTCCTCGCTGATCGCGGTGAATGTGTCGACGTGCGAGAGCATCAGGTCGGCCAATCGTGGATCCAGATGGTGGCCGCTTTCGACGTTGATGATATCGAGCACCTCGTCCAACGGCATCGCCTTGCGGTAGACGCGGTCGCTGTAGAGAGCGTCGAAGACATCCGCGACGGCGACGATGCGACCGTAGAGGTGAATCTGCTCGCCGACCAGACCACGCGGATAACCGCGCCCATCCCACCGTTCGTGGTGTTCGTTGGCGATGATCGCCGCGGATTTGAGGACCGGACGCTCGGATTTGGTGAGGATCCGGTACCCGATGGTCGTATGCGAACGCATGATCTCGAGTTCTTTGCGGGTCAGGCTACCCGGTTTGTTGAGGATGCTGTCGGGGATACCGATCTTGCCGACGTCGTGCATCGGCGCTGCGAGACGCAGCAGGTTGGCCTCTTGCTCGGAAAGGCCCGCGAGCAGTGCCAGGCGATGGCACATCTCGCCGACCCGCCGGGTGTGGTTGGCGGTCTCCAGCGAGCGGGTCTCAACCACTTCACCGAGGGTGTGGATGATCTCCTTCTGAGTCTCGATGACCTCGCTTTCGCGCGCCTGGGCCAACGCACGCGAGGTCTTCAACTGGTCTGCCATCTCGTTGACAACATCGGCCAGCCGACCCAGTTCGGTCCGGTCGGATACCACCATGGGCGAGTCGAGATCGCCGCGGCCGATGCGTTCGAGACCTTTACGCAGTGTACCGATCGGCCGTAGGAACAGTGATATCATGATGGCAGTCAGGATCGTGAACACCGGCAAGACGATTGCTGTCAATCGGGTCAGCGCATGCCGGGCGCGGCCGATCAACGCCGTTTCGTAGGCCTTGTGCATGCCGAGGAAAACCCTGCCGAGCCGATGTTCGCTGCCGTGGTTGATCGGCACTTCGACGACGAGCAGATCGTCGTCTTCCCAGAAAATTTCGTCGGGTTGCAACTCCGGGCGATCAGTCTGCGGGACGAGGTTCCTCGAGAGCACGAATCCCGAGCCGAGTTGACGCGGATCCTTGTGCCCCTGTACCCTCCCGTCGTGGTCGACCACGACGGCCAGGGCCAGGTCGGGCCGATCTTTCATCATATCGGTCATCAACGGCACGAGGGTCAGTTCGGGGAAGTCGTTCAACAGGGCAAGCGAGCCCAGAAAGGCAAGATTGCGCGCCTCGAGCAGTAGGCGGTTCTGGATCTCGTTGGAGAGCGCGGTGCGCATATGGCGCTCGGTGATCTGGCTGGTGCCGATGATCACGACCGCCAGCAGCGCGGCCGACGCCAGCGGAACGAACACGCGCAGACTTACGCCTCGCCGCCGTTTCATGGCGTCTCCTCCGGGAACTGCTGGATCCGAGCCTGTTGGTCGAGGGCGCGTTGCAGGTATCCGCGGGCACGCGGGTCTTCGGGATCTATGCGCACGGCCTGCTCCCAGTCGCGTACGGCCTGGTCCAGGTTGCCGGTGGCAAATGCCTCCATGCCGCGCGCCAGGTACTCTCGTTTGAGATTCTCATTCACTTGCTGGTATCCCGGATCGATGGACCAGACCAGTTCCCAGTACCGGATTGCGTCGTCGTGGTGGCCGGCGTCGGCGGCGGCCAGACCGCTGCGGTACAGATCCTCCAACGCGGCCCGCTGTGCGGGAGAAAGGTCTGGTGAGATCGCGGCCGAAGCGGCCGCTCCGGTGGGCGAGGTACCCGCGCCCGCTGCGGCACCGGCCTGGCCGGTGTCCCGATCCCGCGCGATCTCCAACGCTCTTCGCGCCCGGGCCACCGCCGGGTCGTTCGGCGCCAGCGCGGCCGCGTCCGACAGTACGATCTCGGCCTGCTGCCACTCGCCGGCCACCGCCAGGGCGCGGGCTTGCTCGGCCAGAGCGGCTCCACGCAGACCCATGGTCCGTTCCGTGAGGCGGAGCATCTCTGCGGCCTCGGCGTCGCCCGGTTGACGGCGCAAACATTCGGCGAAGCCGTCGCGTGCGGCGAGGTAGTCTTCGTCGGTATAGGCTTCGAGCGAGGTGGCGAACAGCAGGCGCAGTTCGTCTGAACGGGCCGCCTGCAGGTCGCTCGCTTGCCGCGCCGCCGCCAGGCCGCGTACGGCACTGGTGTCCGCGGGGTCGATGGCCAGACAACGGCGGTAGCTGATCACAGCGGCGGTGTAGTTGCCGGCTTCGGCCAGTCGTTCGGCTTCACCGCGCAGCGCCGCCGCTTCGAGGGTGTCGAGGTCCGGGTGATCGGGGTCCAGGACACTGGCGGCCGCGAGCAGACGCATCGCTTCGTCGTAACGCCAGGCAGCCAGCGCCGTGCGCGCCGACATCAGCAGTTGTTCCATCTGCTGCTGGTACTCGGCCTCGAAGGCGTCGACCAGCCGTTGTTGCACCTCTTGCTCACGTGCGGCGAGAGCGGCTTGCTCCTGCTCGCTTGTGGTCGAACCGAAGTCGAGTTGCAGTCCGATCCGGTGTACCGGCTCGATCGGGTTGTCTTCGAAGGCGTAGTCCAGGGTCAGGTCGCGCCAGCTTACGCCCATACCCGCGGTCAGATCGCCGGCATGGGTTCCGACACGCAGCGCGAGCAGGTGTGCGAGCTCCACTTCGAGGCCCGCGTGTAGACGCGTATTCACGTACTGGGTCTTCTCGACATCGAGGGTCGCCAATGCCGTGAGATTCTCGCCGAACGGATGCGACCACGCCGTGCCGAGGCGGATCCCCGCCGGATCGGGCACGTTGTCGCTGTCGAGACGAAGCGTCGGCTGGACGACGTTGCGGAAGGCGAGACCCATTCTGAGCGCCGCCGCGGGTTCGGAAGTCACGCCGGCCGCCAATAATGGGCGCACCATGAGACCCAGATCCATGCCGAGAGCGCCGTCGGAGTAACCAGCCAGCTTTTGGTGTTGCCATTTCACCGTACCGCCAACGCTCCAGGCGGCACCGAAATGCCGGCCGTAACCGACCGCCAGTTCGGTCTCGCGATCGGACAGGTTGTCGTTCAGCAGCGCGTTGCGATCATCACGTTGTTCGATCCCGTCGACCCCGAAGCTCCGCAGGGTGAGCGAGAAGACCCCGAGGCGCCAGTTCGGCACGACGATCGATCCGAACTGCTCGCTGAACCCCATGCCGATCAGGTTGGTATGGGTGGCGTAGAGCGATTTGCGCTGTAGCCAGCCGAGTCCGCCGGGATTCCAGATCGGTGCACTGGCGTCGTCGGCCAGCGCGGCGTAAGCTCCGCCCAGCGCGAGGGCCCGGTTACCGGCACCATGCACGAAGACCGACTGGACACCGGCGTCATCGGCGGCGCGCACCGCCGGTACTGCGACCGTCAGCGACAAAGCCGATAGCGTCGTGATCGTCAGCAGCGTCACCGTGGCCGCGGCGAGCCGCCGTACGGCGGCGCTGCTGCCTGCTCTGGGAGCCGGCCCGAACCACGCGCGGCGCTGTATCGTGCGGGCGGTCATCGTACCACCGCCACTTTGCGTATGACGCGTTGCTGCTCGCCATCGTCGAAACGCACCACCAGCTCGGCCAGGTAGACACCGTTGCGGACCGCCACGCCGTTGCCGTTGTGGCCGGTCCAGGTATCGTCCTGGTGTAGGCCCGCACTCCGCGAGACACCCTCGAGCAACGTCGCCACGGTCTCTCCGTAGGGCGTCAGCAGACGCAGCGAGACCTCGGCGCCGGTCCGCAGGCTGTAGACGAAGGTCGTCACCTCGCGGCCGGCCGCGAACGGGTTGGGGAAGTTGGCATAGCTGGCGGCGAGGTCGGCCGATGCCAGGTTGCCCGCCTCACTCCACAACGGTAGCGTCTTGCCCGGTACCGCCTCGACCGCCACCGGGATGCCGCTGATCGGCTGGGCGGCGGCGATGTCCGCGGCGCCGACGCCGACACGCAAGGCACCGGCGGTCGCGTTCTGACGCACCACCAGTTCGATGGTCAAGTCGACCGTACCGCCGGCGACGATGGCCAGCGGCTCGGACGGGACCAGCGAGGCGACGCTGTCGGTGGGCGCCAGACCGGTGATCTGAGCCCAGATTTCCCCGTTGCGCACAGCCCACACTTCGCTGACGACCGCGCCGAGAATCTGAGAAGAACCGTCGGCGGGTGACCGGACCCGCAGTTCAGCGACGATGATGTCGCCGCCATCGCTGTCGGCCGGATTCGACAGTGCGATCTCCGCCGCCGCGAACGGATCGGACTGGGCCGCCAGGACCGGTGGCATCTGGCTGGTGAATTCGACCAGCAGCGTTTCCGAAGGCACGATCAAGGTGGTCACGCCGGAACTGACCGGCAGGGCGCCGGGCACGGCCGGCGAGATCGCCACGGGCGTACCCAGATTGAGGTCGCGCGCGTAGATGCCGGTCACGTCGATGAGCGCTTCGAAGGATCCGGTCGGTGCCGACTCCTTCAGGTCGATCACCACCGCGAGGGTCGTCGTCTCGAGCGCCGTCAATGTGAACCCGATCAACGGTACCGTCACCGCGCCGTCGAGGTCGGCCGGGGCGACCACGGTGCCGATGGCGATGTCGCCATCCATCACGCGTACCAGGTCGAGGTACAACGCCGGTGCGAGCGGGCGCCGTGCCGCATCGCGCAGCCGTAACCGCAGTGAATCGCAAACTACGCCGCCGATGCCCAGTGGACCGGGGTGGGTCAGATCCAGATGGAGCACGGTCACGTCGCGCGAACCGACCGGTAGGTACGCGTCCAGACCG
>JAUVBS010000041.1 GCA_030591105.1 bacterium
AGCTACTGAACCACGTATCGAGTACGTCGGGATCCTGGGTCAGCTCACTCTGGCCGCACGACCGGCAGCGTTGCGGAGTCTGTTCGGCCACCGTTTCCGCACCACAGCCGTCGCAGTACCAGACCGGGATGCGGTGGCCCCACCAGAGCTGCCGTGAGATACACCAATCGCGGATGTTGCGTAGCCAGTTGTCGTAGACGCCGACCCAGCGCTCGGGCCGTAGAACTATGGTACCGTCGGCGACCACGGTTTTCGCCGCTCCGGCGAGCCGATCCATCCGCAGGAACCACTGCTTGGAGAGGTACGGTTCGATGACGCCCCCGCAGCGATCGTGGTGGCCGACCTGGTGTATGTGCTTCTCGATCTTCTCCACCAGCCGTTCGGCTTCGAGCGCCTCGACCACCTGATCACGGCAGGCCAAAGCGTCCAGACCGGCGAAACGCCCGGCTTGCTCGTTCATCACCGCGTGTTCGTCCATACAGATGACCTGCGGTAGATCGTGACGACGTCCGACCTCGAAATCGTTGGGATCGTGGGCCGGCGTGATCTTCACACATCCGGTCCCCTTCTGAGGATCGGCGTGCTCATCGCCGATGACCGGTATCACCCGGTCGGTCAGCGGCAATCGTACTTCGCGACCGATCAGGTGCCGCCGCTGCGGATCGTCCGGATGCACCGCGACGGCCACGTCGCCGAACATGGTCTCCGGACGGGTCGTGGCCACTGTCAGCTGGCCTTCGCCGGCAGCGAACGGGTAGCGGATGTGCCACAGATGCCCGTCGACCTCGCGATACTCGACCTCGTCGTCGCTGATGGCGGTCAGGTCGTGCGGACACCAGTTGACGAGGTAGGTGTCACGATAGATCAGGCCCTTGTCGTACAGCTCGACGAAACAGTGGGTGACCGCACGGCTGCGCGCGGCATCCATGGTGAACGCCTCGCGTTGCCAATCGAGGGAGCAACCGAGCCGACGTAGCTGCTGAGTGATGCGTCCGTGGGTACGTTCCTTCCAGGCCTGCGCTCGGGCCAAGAATTCGTCGCGACCGATACTGCGCTTAGCCAGCCCCTCGTCGGCTAGCTGGCGAGAAACCACCTGTTCGGTCGCGATGCTCGCGTGGTCGGTACCGGGTACCCAGAGGGTCTCGCGTCCGCACATGCGCGCCCAGCGAATCAAGGTGTCCTGGATCGAGTTACCGAGGCAGTGACCCATGTGCAGGATCCCGGTAACGTTGGGCGGTGGCAGTGTGATCACGAACGGCTCGCCGTCGCCCGACGAGCGGCGAGGCGCAAACAGGCCGGCCTCTTCCCAGGCGGCGTACCACTTCTGCTCGATCTGGTGCGGCGCGTACTGCGCCAGTTCTCTGATGTCGTCCACGGAATCGTCCTCGCTGTCGTCGGGTCGGCTTTCAGAAAAGGGTCGCCTGCTTGGAGTTGGGTCGTCGTCACGACGGTCAGGCAATGTAACACCTGCTTTGCCGGAGGGTCAACCGTCGCACCGCCGTTTACCAATACCAGGGTTGACCCCAATGCGATCTGCGTCCATTCTCGGCGCTGACTGGGCGTCGCCGTTAGCAAGGCGCGCTCACGACTGGACAGGTACTTCGACCTTCGATTCGGGAAGAGTAATGCCATGCCCGAGCATCGGAAACCTTGTTACTGGATGCTGTTACTGCTGATCGCTTCCGGTACGCTGGTACCGGTCGCCGACAGTACGGCGCGGACCATCGCCGTGCCGACCGATATACCGACCATCGCCCAGGCGGCTGCAGGCGCCGACTCCGGCGATGTCGTTCTGGTGTCCTGCGGCCGTTACCTCGAAACGAACATCCGGCTCCCCAACGGTGTGAACATCTGGAGCAGCACATTGCAACCGGGCTGCGTGACCATCGACGGCCGCGGCCGCGGTCGTATCTTCGTCATCGAAGATTGCGACAGTACAACCTCGCTGTTCGGATTCACGATCATCGGCGGGGCCGGTTCCGCTGACGACGGCGGCGGCGCGATTTACCTGCGCGACGCTTCGCCGCGTATCGCCAATTGCGTCATCGCCAACAACAGTGCGGTTCGGGGCGGCGGTATCTACTGTGCGGGTCGCTCCGCACCGCAGATACGTTCATGCACGTTTCGGGACAACGAAGCCACGCGCGAAGGGGGCGCCATCTACTGGGCCGGCAGCCAGGCTGGGATCATCGCCTCTTGCCGCTTCACCGATAATCTCGCGTTGTGCGGCGGCGGGTTGTACGTCACGGGCGGCACCGGACTGACCGTTCGCGAGTGCCGCTTCACACACAACGGCGCCGCCAACAGCGGTGGCGCGCTGGCGGTCATAGACGCCGCGCCGAAGCTGCAAAACTGTGTCATGGCCTTCAACTGGGGCGGTCTCGGCGGCGGCGGTATCACTTGCGAGGACGCCGCACCGATCCTGTCTAACTGTACGCTACACGCCAACGGAGCGGAGTATTACGGCGGCGGGCTCGCGTACGTGCGCTCGGTCGTGCGGCTCGATCACTGCATCATCGCTTTCCACACGCTGCCGGCCATCGACGGTGAGGGTCGCTACCGCCCCGAGTTGACCCGCTGCAACTTGTACGGCAACGATGACGGCGACGGCGACTGGACCGGGGTCATCGCCGAACAGGCCGACCTGCACGACAACTTCTCGCGAGATCCGCTCTTCTGCGCGCCCAATTACGACGATTTCTACCTCGAGGCGAACTCCTGGTGCCTACCGGAGAATCGCCCGTTTGGTCAGGGCGAACTGGTCGGTGCCCTCGGCCGCGGTTGCGCGGAGTCCGGCGCCGATTCGGAACGTGGTACCACCGCCAACCCGCAATCCCTGCTACCGCCGGGCCCCGACTGAGAATGGCGGCGAGGTGGCCACCGCCGGTAGTACTCTGCGCGGCGGTTTTCTGTCTGGCGATCCTCGAACCTCGAGCCGTTGCCACCGTATTGGCGACCGCACCGCACGACACGCTCCAGACCACGAGCAGTGTTCCGGCCGCACCGTACGAATCGCTCTGGATGGCACCGGACGGCTGGGACGCGCTGACGGCCCAGCTGGATCGCTTGCACCACGCACCGGTACCGGATCATTTCCGGCCCCCGCTAACCGAGAGCGGACTTCAAGCACCTGCACCCGGCAGCCATGAAACCGCCCGCTGGCGTATCGACGTAAAGCCGCTGGCGATCGCCAGCGCCGGGTGGCGGCCACGACGTATCCCCGCCCCACTCTTCGAATTCCGGCCGGTAGACGACGGCGAAACACACCTGCGCTGGCGCCTCGAGACCGGTTTCGACGTCGTGCTACCGGAGGGGTTTCGCCTTTACCTACGCGTCGATGTCGATTCCGACCCGGTACTCGATCCCACCTTCCGTAACAAAGAATACCGTCAGATCGACGCGGCTGTGCAGATCCCCACTGCGTCTGTCAGCTACCGGAGCGGCCGCTGGCAGATCGGGCTCGGTCGCAACTGGCGACGGTGGGGCCCGGGCTGGACCGGCTCGCTGCTGCTGGACAATCACCACCCCCCCGGAGACGGCTGGGACCTGATCTATCGCGGCGACCGCTGGGCCGCTCGTTACTTCTTGGAGCGCCTCGACCACGCCACCGTCACCGCTGACGGTGTGACCACCAGCTTCCAGCGTTATCTCGCCGGCCATCGTCTCGACTTCGCCGTCGGCCAGCGGCTGCGCTTCGCCTTGACCGAGACGGCCCTGATCGCGGCCGACGGGGCAGTGCCGTTCTGGGCGCTGATACCGATCCTACCGTGGGCCCTGGCCCAGCAAGAGGATCGCCCCAGCAACGAGATCGCCAACATCAACTGGGGCGCCGACGTGATCTGGAACGTCACCGACGCCTGGACCATCTACGGCCAGTTCTTGCTCGACGACTACATGCTCGATAGTGCTGACCGCATCTTACACCCGGACCGGCTGGCGCTGCTGACCGGCATCACCTGGCACGGCACGAACGGAGCGTGGCGGATGCTCGCGGCCGGGATGGAACTTTCGCATATCGATACCTGGACCTACCGCCACCGCTCGGGGATCGCGAGTTACCAGGCCTGGGGCACACCTCTGGGTCATCCGGCCGGTCCGGACAGCGACACCGCGACCGGATTCGCTTCGTGGCAGAGCCATGACGGAGCGATGCGCCTTGTCATGTGGGGCCGCTGGTATCGCGAGGGCCCGTTGGGGCTGGACTCCGGTATAACCGAGGACAGCCCGATCTTGCCGCCCGACCCATCGGTCGTCGACTGGCGGCAGTTGGGTATCGTCGCCACGCTGCCGGGCCCGCTCGGCAGCCGTCTCGATCTACGTGGTGGCTGGACCGACACCGCAACCACGGCGCCGGCGGCTGCGCTGGAGCCACCCGACGGCGCGCCCTTGCCGGCGAGCCGCTGGTGGGGTGCACTGACCGTCGAACTGCCGCTCCGCCCGATATCCGGTTCCCTGTGAAGCTGTTGACAGGATACGAGAAATTGTTACGAAACCGTTTCGTGAATCGTCCGGCCTGACAACGATCCGTGAAATAGAATAGCGATCCGTGGTGGTCAACTGACGAATCGTGCGGGATAATGAGTTCGGCTCATAACCTCTAGCCAGCGGATTACCATGCGCCCTGTGATCCTTCACCAACCGACGCGGTACGAGCAGATCACGCGGCAGCTCGGTCTGTACATCCTCGCACCACTGTTGTTGATCCTGGCGCTACCGATGGCGGTGCACATCTCCCAGAGCCCGTACCTCGGTATGGCCGTGCGCAATCTGACGGTAGCCTCACTTCAGCAAGGCGGTCCGGCCGACACGGCGCATGTACGCACGGGCGATCGGATCATCGCCGTCGCGGGCCAGCCGACCCCCACCATGGCGGACTACTACCTGGCGATGGCCGGCGATTACTCGCTCGCGCCACGGCAACTGGTGCTCAGCCGGGGTGTCGGTGACCTGGTGGTCGAGATCCACCCCACCCGCCCGCCGCGCGCCCGGACGGTATGGAGCTACAGCCTGTGGGTCGCCGGGCTCGCCTTCCTGATGATCGGCTGGTGGGTCCTCGCGCAACGCCAGGATGCCGTCGCCCGTAACTTTTTCGCGCTCTGCATGATCTTTGCGTTCTTCTTGATCGACGTACCTGATTACCCATCGCGCACCTACCTGACCGGTAAGGAGATGTTGCGCGACCTGCTACAGCTGCTGTGGCCGGTCTTCTTTCTGCGGTTTTTCATGCTCTTCCCCAGCGCGGGGGCCCGGACTACGGAGGACCGCCGCTGGCAGCGCTGGCTGCTGCTACCGGCCGTGGTGCTTTACGGTTTGACCTTGCTGGTCCACCTGGCGGGCCCCGACCCGGCGGAGTCCCACCTGGTCACCTTCGTGCAGCTGGCCGCTCTGATCTACTTCGTCGTCTACTTCCTGGCCGGTCTGGTCATCTTTGCCCGCAAGGCCTTGCGCCGCGACCGTCGCATCCAACACACCAAGATGCGGGTGATCCTGATCGGACTGGTCGGCGGTCTGCTACCGTTCCTGGTGGCTATTCTGTTCGGCAGCGTCGAACGGGGGGCCGGCATCCCCCACTGGGAGTACCTCGGTTTCAGCCTGCTCTTGGTCCCGGCAACGCTCGGGCTAGCGATCATGCGCTACGGGGCGCTCGATACCGCGTTCGTGGTGCGTTCGAGTCTGATCTACGGTCTGCTGACCCTGCTGGTGCTCCTGGGGTACCTGGTGATCGTCGTCGTGCTCGGTCATTATCTGACGCAAACCTTTCAGGTATCGACCTATCCCCTGGCCATCGTGATCATCGCGGCTTCTAGCCTGGCGATCCTGCCGCTGCGCCGCGGTGTCCAGCGGTGGATCGATCAGGCGTTGTACCCCTCCCGTCTCGCCAGCCGGGCGGAGATCACCCGACTGGCCAGCGACCTCGCCGGCGAGATCGATGTCGACGGCGCGGTCGAGACCCTGCTCGACCGTCTGGGCGATCTCTACCGTCCGGTTACTTTGGCGCTGCTGTTGGCCAACGAGGCCGAAGGCGCGCCGTTCGTCGTCACCGCCGCGCGTGGCAAACTGCCGGGTGAAGCGAGGCAGCTGACCCTGCCGGTCGGCAGCAGCCTGGCGCGTTTTCTCGACTGGGTGCGCCGCCCCGCCTTCACCGAGGAATTCGAGGATGTCGTCGCCACCGGCGACGCCGACACCGCGTCACTGACAACCTTGGCCGCGCTCAACACCGAGTTGCTCGTCCCGCTGGTGACCGGCAACCGCCTGTCTGGTTTTCTCAGCTTCGGGCCCAAGAGCAGCGGGGTGCTGTACAGCCAGGAAGACCTGGCCAACCTGCGCAGCCTCGCCGTCCAGGCCGCTTCGCTACTCGAGAGCCGCCGCCGGTACCGTGAAAGCTTGGCGCGCCAGCAGCTGGAGACCGAACTGTCGGTCGCCAAGGAGATCCAGGCTCAGCTGTTGCCCGAAGAGCCGCTGCAACTCGCCGGCCTAGAGTTGACCGGCCGTCACCACGCCTGCCGCAAGGTCGGCGGTGACTATTTCGATTACTTCCTGCTCGACGCCGACACAGTCGGCTTCTGCATTGCCGACGTGGCCGGCAAGGGGATCCCGGCCGCGCTGTTGATGACGACCCTGCGCGTGAGTTTCCGCAGCACCGCAACGGCGGGCGTCCCGCCCGAGTTGGTCGTCCAGCGTCTGAACCGTACGGCCAACGGACTGCTAAAGGAGGGGCAGTTCATCTGCTTCTTTTACGGAACCTACAGCCCGGCCAGCCGGGTACTCTCTTTCTGTAATGCCGGCATGGATCCGCCGTTGCTCTTCCGCGGCCAGCAGGGATTCGTCGAAAAGCTCAAGAAGGGCGGACCGGTCCTCGGTGTCCAGGCCGGCCACCGCTACCGTCGCGGCACCCTCACGCTGCTACCCGGTGACCTCGTACTCTTCTACACCGACGGCATCACCGAGGAGCGCAACGCGGCCGGTGATTTCTTCGATCTGGACCGGTTGGTATCGTTGGTGATGCAGAATGGCGAACAGCCCGTTGGGTGCTTGCTCGACACGATATTTGCCGCTGTGGAGACGTTCGGCGGCGAGGAACGGTCCGATGATAAAACTGTTATGTTGCTGAGTACCAAGGCCTTGTAGCGATCATCCCACCGACGGAATCTTTCTTGCTTAAGTCATCGTGATGGCGGTCGAAAACCGAGTATTTCTCGCGATCGGGTTTCTGCTCAAGCACCGCCTGCCAGGGCCGAAAACAGCTAGGAGTCCAGCAACCTATCACCTTCAACACAGGAAAGGGGGAGAGACATGACACCGGAGCTGCTCATCATCATGGGGCTCTCAGTCATCGATCTCTTCTGGTGGTTGAGGAAATGATCGACGAAGATCCCTAGATCCCTAGCTGCTGAACTCAGGTCCGCAGCTAGGGATTTTTCTGTCAGTACCGCGCCAATTAACTACGAACTCAGCGCTTTCTTGATCGCCCCCTCGTACACCGCCTTGGTCTGATAACCGATCCACTTCCCGACGATGCGACCATCTTGATCGATCAAGAACGTGGTCGGAATACTCATGATACCACCGAATTGTTGCACCACTTTATTGTCCTGGAGCACCACCTCGAAGGTGAGTTGTTCCTTGGCGACGAACGGCTCGACGACGCGCGCCCCGCCCTGGTCCATGGAAATCCCGACGACCACCAATTGGTCGGCATACTCCTGACTCAGCTCCTGCAGATGCGGCATCGCCATCCGGCACGGCGGGCACCAAGTGGCCCAGAAGTCGACCAGAACCACCTTGCCGCGTAGATCGACCAGGCTCAAGTCGCCACCGCCGATCCGCGCGAGGGTAAACGCCGGAGCGGTATTCCCGACCTGCCCACCGATCTGTGCCGAGGCGGCGTCCGATCCCGTCGCGCCACCGGTCGAGGCGCTCTCCTGATCACCACGACCGCACGAGGCGAGCGTGACGGCCAAAAACACCAGGGTTATCTTCAGCATCACGCTACGGAATGGTTCGAACACGTGTATGTCCTTTCGAGCTGTTACGTTCATCCGGTGTATAGACCAGCGGATTCTGAGCGACTCAGATGCGAGCGCTCGTTCCGCCGTGGGCCGGAACCGGCCCGACGCTGGTTTCGGCCGTGCGGCAGAGCCGCCAGACCGCGGCTCGCAGTCCCACGGATATCATCGTGTACAAATATGGAAAAAGATGCAAATATCTGCAACTATTCCCCGTTCGGGCGCGTTACCCCACCTGAAAACGTGGCTCAATCGGCCGGATCGCCAGTTGGCACTTGTCATTCGAGCGATGGCCCCTATTGTTGCGGGTTGCCAGTATACCCGTCACTGAAGGCCGACGTTCCAACCGGATTACTCATCTAAGGCAGTAGCGATCAGAAGCAGAAGGCTGTTCATGAATGATCCGGACCAGACCGGTCTCCTGCAAAGAGGTAGCCCGACGATGCACCACCTGCGCCGTTCAAGAACCACGGTAACCAGCGCTTTTATCCTCGTCCTGGCCATCATCCTCGGTTTGACCTTCGGCTCGACCGGCAGCGCCGTCGCACAGGAGGCAAACCTCGAAGTCGTCCCGACAGCAGAGATAGCCGAGATCGGCAAGGACCTGGTCTTCACCATCACGTTGGACCCGCCAGCGGGCCGATCCGTCGCCGCCGGGAGCGTCACCGCGGAGATCGTGACGGCCGCCGGTGTGGCCTTCTTCGACGACCCGTACCCGCTCAAACCGTTGACGGCCGCTACGAGCGGTGCGACCGACTCCCGCCAGCTTGCGTTCGAATGGGCTGCGCCCATCAAGCCCGAGGCCGATCCGGGCAACTACGATCTGACCGTTCGGGTGCACTACCGTCTAGACGGACCGGACGCAGTGGCTCACACCGCCATCTGGACCGGGCCGGTATCCGTGGATTTCGGTGAGGAGTGGAGTGCCGATCGCATCACTTATTTCATCAAGGATCGCGGCCTGTTTCTGTTCCTGTTGCTGGTATTCGGCTTCGGTATACTGATGAGTTTTTCGCCGTGCATCTACCCGATGATCCCGATCACGCTGTCGGTGATCGGCGCCCAAAGCCAGCAGAAGGGTGCGCTGCAAGGGCTGCTGCTATCGCTGACCTACGCCCTCGGCCTCGCCATGGTGTACGCGATCCTCGGCGCGCTCAGCGCAACCGTGTTCAGCGGCATCACGGCGTTCATGCAGAGTCCGTGGATACTGATACCGATCGCGGTTCTGATGGTCGTCCTGGCCATCGCCATGTTCGGCGCGTTCGAACTGCAAGCACCCGCTTTGATACGGGACCGGTTGCAAGGTCCGGGCGCCAACCGCGGTGGTTTGATCGGCGTATTCTTCATGGGTATGGTGGCCGGCTTGGTCGCCTCGCCTTGCGTCGGACCGTTCCTCGCCGCGCTGTTGCTCTGGATCGCGACCACCGGCAGCGTGGTGCTCGGTTTCTGGTCGCTGTTTCTCTTCGGCTTCGGCATGAGCTCGCTGCTGGTCGCGGTCGGCACCTTCCCCGCCCTACTCGGTTCGATGCCGACCAGCGGTGGCTGGATGGAGTCGGTCAAGAAGGCCATGGGCCTGTTACTGCTGGCCATGGCGTTCTTCTTCGTGCGGCCCGGCCTGGTGATGCCCGCACACATCTTCTACCCGTTGCTCGGCATGGTCACCGTTATGGTGTCGATCTACCTGGGCGCCTTCGATCCCGTCGCCCCCGGTTGCCACTGGTGGGACCGGGCGCGCAAAGGCATCGGCCTGATCGTCCTGGTGCTGGGTCTGTACTTGCTGGGCAGTTCGCTGCTGCGCTACGGCTTCCTGCTGCCGGACCAAGACCCGAGCGAGCACGTGGCAGTCCAGGTCGCTGCGGCTCCGGCCAACGCTGGCGCGGTATCGGCCGCCACAACGACCGGTTCGGCTACTGCGGTGACGGCAACGCCCAAGCCGACCAAGGTGCCCTGGACGGTCATCCACACCGGCGAGAACGTACAGGCCTTCCTCGACGAGAAGATTGCCGAGGCCCAACGCACCGGGCAGCCCATCGTCATCGACTTCTGGGCCACCTGGTGCAAGATCTGCCACGTC
>JAUVBS010000223.1 GCA_030591105.1 bacterium
CGCCGGTAGAGGAGAAGCGGGAATCCGTTGTCGAGCCTGTTGAAGCCGCCGAGCCTGTTGAAGCCGCCGAGCCTGTTGAAGCCGCCGAGCCTGTTGAAGCCGCCGAGCCTGCTGAAGCCGCCGAGCCTGCTGAAGCCGCCGAGCCTGCTGAAGCCGCCAAGTCCGACGAGATCGCCGCCGATCCGGCCGAGCCGTCCGCGGCGGCGGCCGAGGTTGCGACCGACGACACCGCGCCGTCGCAGTCAGACACAGTGGACCTTTCGGCCGAGGACGATCAGGTGTATGATCTTGCGGAGTTGGGTGCGGTCCCGCTGGACGAGGGGGCAGACCCGGCGCCCGCAGAGGACGACCGTATCTACGAGCTATCGGAATTGGGCGCCGTGGCCGTGAATTGACCTCCCGCGCCGCATGGGCGGACTGATGTCGGAGATCCTGGACCGGTTCTTATCTTGTCTGGCGGAGCTGCGTGTGCAGTTCCGCCAGTCTGTTTCGGGCCCCGGACCGCTGGTGCCCATGCCTCGGGCGGGACAACGCGGTATGATCGCCGCGCGCCTGGTGGCTTTGTACGCTCGTGAGTCGGATCGGCCGGCGGTCGCGGTCTGGGCCGATGAGCTGGTCCGGCTGCTCGACCAACCGGCGCTACCGGCCTCGGCGGCCACCCCGACCGTCGAGGCCTGGCTGGAACAGCTCGCCGTCTATCTGGAGGAATTGCTCCGGCGGTGCGATGCCGCCACAGGCCTTGCCCCGCTCGACACCGATCGAAGTCTGGCCGAGCTGGCTCGAACTTGTGAACAACTGATAAGCGCCGGCACCGATTCCACCCGACCTGTGGGCATGGACGTCGACGGTACCGATCCCGCCGCGGTTTCCGTACCGAGCGGAAGTGGGCAATCCGTGGTCCTGCTGATCGCTAGCGTCTTCCGGCGTGAAATCGTGGCGCGTAAACTGCGCGCTGCTCAATACGACGTCGAACTGGCGGCTGACCCGGAGGCGGTACGCAGTCGCGTCGGCCGTACGCCCCCAGTCGCGGCCGTGTTATGCGACGCCGCCGAGCCGAGCCGACATCTACAGAGGCTCGCTAGCTTGGGCGTGCCGCTGACCGGGCGGTCCTCGCCGCCGGTGATCCTGATCGCGACGACCGCTGCAGCCGTGGCGAGGCGCCGAGCCCGCGAGCTCGGTGCTGCCGGGGTGTGGCCCGCACCCTTCTGTATTACAGAACTGACGGTGTTACTGCCTTGAGCGCCAGGTTGTGCGGGACGCTCGTGGGATGACCGCCGCGGTAATGGACGGTTGTACGGGGCGTAATGATCTGCCTTGCGGATTGCAATGTCTGGCTCCTTCGCGCAGTATCCTGCACCGCCCCACGGCATCTCAGTCTTCCTCGCGATACCTTCAAGTCGCTTGTTATCATGGGATTCCGCGGCTGACGTGGAGCTCCGGGCGTGGGCATAGGAGTTGCAGTCGCCAGCCGTGTACAGCGTGGCACACCCTCGTGAGATGTGGAGAGGAGACATCCCCATGCCCGAGATTCGAGATCTGTCCAATATCTATATCGGGGGGGAGGACAGCACCAGTCAGGTCATGACGTCGGTTGAAGCGGCGGAATACCTGAAAATGCACGTTAAAACCGTCTGTCGGCTGGCCAAGGAAGGAAAGATCCCGGCCAAGAAAGTCGGCAGTGAGTGGCGCTTCTTGCGGTCGGTTCTTGATAGCTGGCTGTCGGAGGCGCTGGTGTAACCCTGCAGTAGCTGCGATCGCGCGAGCGCGGTCGCGGCGCGTAGATGTCAGGGTAGCAAGGTTGCTGCCCTGGCACGACGAGGGGGAATTCGCGTGGCGATAAGCTTCAAACCCTTGAAGCTCGATGACCCAGGGTTGTTCGGCGTCGGTGTCGAAGGCAGTGTCGGGCGATCCGACCGGTCACTCCTGCAGGAACTGGCCGCCAAGTGCCTGGCGCGCGATAAGACCCGACTCATACTCGATTTCTCCGCACTCGATACCATCGGTGGTGGCGGTGCGGCGACTCTCGCCGACTTCCAACGCAGTTTGGTGAGCCAGGGTGGCGAGGCGGTTTTCGTCGGGGTCGCCGATCTGGTCCATAAATTCCTCGACCAGAAATTCGACGATCTGCCGCTGCGGTGCTATCCGAGCGTGACAGACGCGGTCGCTGATTTCCCTGCTCGCGTACCGACATCCCCAGACCGCGCAGAACCGCGTGATCGAGATCGTCCGGATGATGCTGCGTCGTCGGCAGGATCCGACCAGGACTTGGACTCGCTACTCGGTGATTTCAGTGGTGAAACCAACCTCGCCGCCGACCCCGACAGCGCCGGCGACGAAAGCACCGGTGCCGACGATACGCAGGTGGCTACCAGCGTCGACGATGCGCGCGAGCCGGTTCCTGCCGGACAGATACCCCCGGACGCCCAACGGACCCCCACGCATCAATCCGGTGGCGCCTCGCATCAGTTCCTTTCCCTCGACGAGGCCGTAGCTGCACTGCGAGCTGCCACCGACGGCACCTCGCTCCGCGATTCGCTAGTTCGTCTGTTGCGCAGCTACGGTCTGGCCGACGAGGTGACCTACTTCGTCTACCAGGACGGTTGCTACATCAGTTCGGAAGGGGCTTGGAGTATCGCGGCCGACGGTCCACTAGCTTACGAGCTAGCCGGTGCCGATCGTCCCCTCTCGCTCCTCGACATTTCGCAGGACTTGAGCGAAGACGAGACAGCGACTCTAGCCGAGCTACAGCCCGATCTCATGTTGCCAGTGGTGTGGGATCAGACGCTACAAGCGATCACTTTTTTGAAACGTGCAGCCGATCAGGAGCGGGAGTATGAAGTGAGCGAGCACTTCGCGCTCGAGCTCGTGATGCGACTGCTCGCTGACCACGGTGGACGTGGACGGCGGATGTCGGGCGACGAAATAGCAGCGGAAACCGAGCCGACCGCAGACGTTGGTGCGGATGACGACGAACAGGTGACGGCGGAGGTCGTCGACCGCAACGACGAAACCGTTCCGCGCGAGCCGGCGGTGCTACCGGCACTGTTCGATCTGGCGCGAGATCTTCCGGCAGCCAACGAACCGGAGAGGTTCTGGAAACTCTTTGTCGAACGGGTCAGCGGTCTATTCCTCGTGCAATCTCTGATCCATGTCGATCTGGAGCACGGTGATGAGCCGTTAGCGTGTCTGGGCCGGGCACGGTCTGGCCTGAACAAACTCGATCTCACCGGCGAACGGCTCGCCAAGTATTTCCTTAATTTGCAACGTCCGGTCCAGGTCGAGAACATGCCGGCCAGCTTCAAGCAGGTCCGTAGTGATCTGGAGGAGCTCGGTATCAACTGGATTGCCAATCTTGCCAACGATCAGCAGGGTTTGGGCGTCGCGCTTCTCGGACTCGAACCCCGTATCGAGCGGGACGATCAGACCGATTTGATCGAAGAGATCCTGGCAGTCACCAACGCAGCTCTGGCCCTTCTGGTCGACCGGCAGCACGACACCGATCTGCGCTGCGGTCTGGTCAGGACCGTTATCGGGCTGTATGAGCATCACGACCAAAACGCCGAAGAGCATACCGGACTGGTGGCGCGTCTGTTGCGCGCACTGGCCCGCGAGGTGGATTTCCCAGCTGAGCAGCAAAGCGAATTGATGTGTGGCGTGTTGCTGTGCGACATCGGTCGGATTGAGCACGATGGATCGATTGCTGCGGATGCCGACGATCTGGACGAAGCAGGGCAACAGCAATACCAGCGGCACCCCGAGATCGGGACCGCGCTTCTCGAACAGCTACAGATTGCGCCGGTCGTGGTCGAGGTAGTCCTCTGTCACCACGAACGCTTCGATGGCACCGGTTTTCCGCGCCAACTGCAAGGACGGGAGATCCCGCTCGCCGCGCGCCTGGTCGCCGTCGTGGACAACTATGCGACCCTGATCGCCGGCGACGCCAAAACAGCGGGCATGGAGCCGGAGGCCGCGGCCCAGGCCCTGCGCGGTGACGACCCCGGCCGTCTCGACCCCGAGATCGTCGATGCGTTTCTCAAGACGCTGGAAGAGGCCGACGTACCGGTCGGTGCCCACTGATACACAGCCGGTACCGCCGGTCTGATGGATCGCAATACACTCCGTTTTGCCTCGCCAATCCGGGCTACAGCCGCCGAAATCGCGCGCGGATGTGTCTCATCGACCGGTTGGTGTTCCCCTACGGATACATTATCGTAAGTGCTTGCCGTATATCGTGTTGGTGCGGTAGCTCGTTTCTATTCACGCCGATCGGACGGCTGTAGGTGTCGCAGGTGTCACCGATTCAGCCGTCCGACTCCGCCGACCAGAGCGGCTGTAAATGGAATATTTTGTGTCAGTTACAATGTGACCGGTGCCAAGGTCTTGCCGATTTCGTCCGTTGGCAAGAGCGTTGCAGAGTGTTCTGTGACGTGCCTGTGAGGCTGGGAGGACTGACGGCCACGTTACGGAGACCGCCGGTTGGGTGGCGCGCCTTGACCCTCCGGCGGTCCGCC
>JAUVBS010000424.1 GCA_030591105.1 bacterium
AACTGACCGTTACCCTGAAAAAGCTTTGCCGCAACGTGGGCACGACTGAGCCGAACGCGTTAGCCTAGCCAGCGGCGGATCGGGTCGAGCCAGAAACGGGGCCACAGCCAGCGGGCTGGCGTCCAGTCCGGGTGCACGGTTCGATAGCGATGAACGAGTCGTCTCGCCAGCTCGTCCTGACCGGCCAGCCATAACCAAGCCGAGCGCGCCACGACGATCGACTGCGGTACGACCGCCGGCAGATCTTCGGCTTCGTATCGCTCCGCTCCGGTGGCGAGCCGTCCCGCCGCTTCGGCCCACAATCGCACGACCGGCTCGGTGATCCAGCCAGTTTCGATCAGCTGGCCACAGGTTTGCCAGCTGGTCTGAGCATCACCCGCACCGAGCGCAGCCCGCGCCGCCAAATAGTCCCACGCCGGCTGGGGAATCGAACCGACCTCAGAACCTTGCCACTCCTCTTCGGGAGCCGCCGTCGGAGCGCGACCTTCGCGCACCGCGAGTAGGCTTTCCAGAAAAAGCGGGCGTTGATCACGGCTGTCTTTGGCGCCAGCCGGCCAGCGCGTCAGTAGCTGTGTGACTTCGTTGTCCTCACCGATCCGCAGATGATGCAAGGCGAGGAAGTAGGCGTATTCGGGCTCCGACGGCCAGACGTCGGCCAGCGTGGCGAGCCGCCGCCGGCAACGGTCCGGGTGGCCGGACAGGTCGTCCGCCGCAGCTAGCAGTAGCTCGGCGCGTGCGAAACTCCGCGCCAGGTCGTCCCATTGCCGTAACACCTCACGGCACGCTTGCGGCTGTCCGGTCAACAGAGCGAGGACCCCTTGCAGATACGCCGCAAGCAGCTCTTCATGGCCAGATACAGACTGGTCGATTTCCGACTCGCTCTGCTCCCTCAGAAAACGCCACGCCGGACCGACGCGACCGCTGTCGGCCAGCAGCAACGTCTTCAGAACGATCGCCGCGCGATACTGCGGATTCAACGCACCAGCCCGCTCGACCTCCGCCAGCGCCTCGTCGATTCGGTCGGTCTGGTAGAGCGCGGCGGCAAGTTTGACCCGGTAGTCGGGGTAGCGGGGATGCGCATCGACCAGGCGCTCGAACCGTTGCACCCCCTCAGCCCATTGGCCCGCACGGCACAGGGCTACAGCCTCACCGAGCTGCTGCTGCTGCGGCCTCGCCTCTGCCGCGCGTCGCACCATTTCCGTCAGATTCGCCGGTAAGTCGTCGGCCGTAATTGGCGTCTTCAACGTGAGCTCGTGCAATACCCAGTGATCGGTCCAGCGGCCCTGGACGACCATCTTTTCGAGGCTGGCGATCGCCTCGGTCGCGCGCTGCAGTTGCTGCAGACTACACGCCTCGAGCAAGCGTGCCTCGGTGTAATCTCCGTTCAGGCGCAGAGCACGGCTGGCCGCACGCAGCGCGCTGTCCCAATCACCGGCAAGCCCTTGAGCGGCTCCCAACAGGAACTGGTGGTCGGGGAAGCGATCCCAGCTGGCTGTGAGTTCGGTGAGACAGGGAATCGCCGCTGCGGGCTGCTTCGCCGCTATCAGTCGGCGGGCTTCGGCGACCAGCGCTTGGCGGAGGTAAAACGAGGCGAGTGGGCTGGCCGGCGAACGGCTACCCTGATCGACCGCTTGGCGGAGCCGCTCGGCGGACTCCGCGAACTGTCCGTCTTCGAAAAGAGCCAGTCCTTCGGTATAGTGCTGCGATTTTTCGTCGCCACCGAAGAGCTTAGCGAACAGCGACATGCCTCAGTCCATGTACTTGCGCGTGTAGGCCGGCGCATTCAGATCGACTAGCGTATCGCTCCGAAACGCCGACCGCGGCGTTTCGCGCTCGGCCGGTTGGTCTAATTGTTCCGGTTCCAACTTGCTCAGATCGTCAGCGTCCACAGGTCGCAAGAACACACTGACCGTGGGCGAATGTCCCCCACCTCCATCCTGAACCTCGTCCGCCGCAGCTACCAGCGGAACCTGCACTCGCGGCGTACCTCCGGCTTGCGCGGCCATGGCCTGGTAAGCGATTTCGCTGTCGGCTTCTACCGGCTCGTCAGGTACTTCCGGTAACGACTGTACCGTCGCCGCTGGCTCGGACGGCGCGCTCGGATCGGCGACCGTCGGTTCAAACAACGTTGCCGGCCCGATCGCCGTCTCATCGCTCGCAGCAGGACCATCGACCGTGTGGAACGGTAGAGCGACCGTCGCCGCCGGTGCCACCAGTTCGGTCGGGGTGAATTCCTCCTCCGCTACCTCCGCCACGGCCAATTCCTCTACCGCTTCGGGTAGCGTCGCCGCCTCCATCGTAGCGACCGTCGCGGCCGCGGCCGCGCGAGAGACTGTCACGCTGGACTCGCTGGCAAACCCGGTGGCGATGACCGTCACCTGTAACATGTCGCCCAGGCTCTCATCGATCCCGTAACCAAAGATCACGTGGGCTTGTTCGCCCACCGCCTCCTGCACGAGCTGCATGGCACTGCTCGTCTCGGCGAGACCCACTTCGCCACCCAAGATGTTGACCAGCACGCCGCGGGCACCACGGATGTCCACCTCTTCTAGCAATGG